>JBBIIW010000014.1:0-20293 GCA_037446305.1 Candidatus Rokuibacteriota bacterium | reverse complement strand
CCCGGCGGCGCTCCCGGTCGGCCTCGATCGTGCGCGCCGCCGGGCGCGGGCGCCGGCGGCGATGGCCGATGCCGGGCTCATCTCCTTCGCCGGGGGCATGCCGGACAGCACGCTGTTCCCGACCGACGCCTTTCGCCGGGTGCTCGACGAGGTCGTGCGGGACGAAGGCGAGGCCCTCCTGCAGTACTACCCGGTGGAAGGCTACCCGCCGCTGCGCCGGTACCTGGCGACGTACCTGCTCCGCTTCGGACTCGAGGCCCGCCCGGACCAGATCCTGGTCGTCAACGGCTCGCAGCAGGGCTTCGACCTGATCGCCCGCACGTTCCTCGACCCGGGCGACGCGGTGGCCATCGAGCAGCCGACCTACCCGCGGGCCATGGAGGTGTTCCGGGCCTTCGGCGCCGAGCTGCTCGGCGTGCCGTGGCGGCCGGACGGTCCGGACGTGGAGGGCCTGGAGCGGCTGCTGGCCCGGCGGGCGCCGAAGCTCTTCTACTGCCAGCCCACCGGCCACAATCCGACCGGCCTGGTCATGGCCGCGGACAGCGCCGAGGCGCTCCTGGCCGCGGCGGTCCGTCACCGGGTTCCCGTCGTCGAGGACGGGTTCGACCCCAGCCTGTCCTGGCATCCGCGGCCCTCGGGGCCGCTCAAGGCCCGCGACCGGCGCGGGGTGGTGATCTACATCGGGACGTTCTCGAAGATCCTGTTTCCCGGGCTCCGGCTGGGCTGGCTGGTGGCGCCGCCGGCCGTGATCGAGCGGCTGGGCGCGGCCAAGCAGCTGGCTGACCTCCACACGAGCGCGCTGCTGCAGGCCGCCGTCCACCGCTTCTGCGAGCGGCGGCTGCTCGAGCGGCACACCGCGCGGGTGGCGCGGGAGTACGCCCGGCGCCGCGGCCTCCTCATCGAGGCCCTGGCCCGGCGCATGCCGTCCGGGGTGGCCTGGACGGAGCCCCAGGCCGGCTTCTCGCTGCTGGTGACGCTGCCGCCGGGACTGAGCGCCACCGCGCTCCTGCCCCGCGCCATCGACCGTGGCGTGGCCTTCACGCCCGGGGCGACGTTCTTCCTGGAGGGGCAGGGCGACGGGACGCTCCGGCTCTCGTTCTCGGCGGTGCCCGCGGGGCGGATCGACGAGGGCGTCCGCCGGCTGGCCGAGGTGATCCGGGACGCAGCACGGCACCGGCAGGCCTCGGCGGGCCGCGTGGCCGTCCCGGTGGTGTGAGCCGTGGCGTGGGGTCGGGACGCTGATCGGGCAGGTGAACCCTCGCCGCGGGGGAAGGCGGCGGGGCACGGGCGGGCGCCAGCCCGGGGGCCCGTGCCGGTGGAGCGTGGCTCGCGACACCGTGGCGTGGAGTCGGGACGCTGATCGGGCAGGTGAACCCTCGCCGCGGGGGAAGGCGGCGGGGCACGGGCGGGCGCCAGCCCGGGGGCCCGTGCCCGGTCAAAGGAGCCTCGAGCAATGACTGAACTGGAAGGCCTCAGGATCGCGGATCGCAAGCACATCGGGCTCGCCGAGATGCTCAAGGGTGGTGTCATCATGGACGTCACCAACGCCGACCAGGCCCGGATCGCCGAGCAGGCGGGCGCAGCCGCGGTGATGGCGCTGGAGCGGGTGCCGGCCGACATCCGCCGGGAGGGCGGGGTCGCCCGCATGGCGTCGGTGAAGAAGATCAAGGAAATCCAGAACGCGGTCTCCATCCCGGTCATGGCCAAGGCTCGGATCGGGCACTTCGTGGAGGCGCAGATCCTGGAGGCACTCGGCGTCGACTACATCGACGAGTCGGAGGTCCTCACCCCGGCCGACGAGCACTTCCACATCGACAAGTTCGCGTTCCGGGTGCCGTTCGTCTGCGGCGCGCGCGACCTCGGCGAGGCCTTGCGTCGCATCGGCGAGGGGGCGGCCATGATCCGGACCAAGGGCGAGGCCGGCTCCGGCAACATCGTCGAGGCCGTCCGGCACATGCGGGCCCTGGTGACCGGCGTCAAGCGGCTGACGACGCTGGGGCCCGAGGAGCTCATGACGGAGGCCAAGACCCTGGGGGCGCCCTACGAGCTGGTGCGCTGGGTGGCGCGCTACGGCCGGCTGCCGGTGCCGAACTTCTCGGCCGGCGGGATCGCCACGCCGGCCGACGCCGCGCTCATGATGCAGCTGGGGGCCGAGGCGGTGTTCGTGGGCTCCGGCATCTTCAAGTCCCAGGACCCGGAGCGCCGGGCGCGGGCGATCGTGCAGGCCACCACCCACTACAAGGATCCGGAGGTGCTGGCGCGGGTGAGCGAGGATCTGGGCGAGGCGATGGTGGGCCTGGAGACGTCCAAGCTCGCCGACAAGGAGCTGCTCCAGACGCGGGGCTGGTAGGAGGGCGCATGCGGATCGGGGTACTCGCCCTGCAGGGCGACTTCGCGCTCCACGCCCGGGCCCTGACCCGCTGCGGCGTCGAGCCGGTCGAGATCCGCAAGCCGGCCGCGCTCGAGACCGTCCAGGGGCTCGTCATCCCGGGTGGGGAGAGCACGACGCTCCTGCGCCTGATGGAGGCCTGGGACTTCGCCCCGGCGCTGGTGCGGTTTCACGCCGCCGGGCGGCCGCTGTTCGGGACCTGCGCGGGGTGCATCCTGCTGGCCCGCGAGGTCGTCAACCCGGCCCAGTTCTCCCTGGGGTTCGTGGACGTGACGGTGGAGCGGAACGCGTACGGCCGGCAGCGCGAGTCCTTCGAGGCGCGAGGCCTGGCCACGCTGGGGGACGGCCCCGTGCCCCTGGAGATGGTGTTCATCCGGGCCCCGCGCATCCGCCGGGTGGGGCCCGAGGCCCGGGCCCTGGCTCACCACGGGGGTGATCCGGTGCTGGTGCGGCAGGGCTCGGTGCTCGTGGGCACCTTCCATCCCGAGCTGACCGAGGATCTGACGGTCCACAGGTACTTCTGCGACATGGTGGCGCGGTCGGGGGCCGGCACGGCCGTCGGCCTGCGGTCCCGGCCGGACGTCGATGCGCTCGCGACGGGCCCGCGCTCCGGCTGAGGCCCCCCATCGCCCCTGAGGCGCTTGACAGGGTCGGGGGGTGGGGGTATATGGTCAGACCAGCCGACCACCCAGCCCCGCACCCGTTGCAGGAGGGGAGTGCATGTCAGCCCTGATCTGTGAGGTCGTGTACCGCGGCATCTTCCAGAAGAACCTCGCCGCCCGCATCACCCGCGGCATCGTGCTGAGCGCCCGGAAGTCGGGTCGCTGGGGCATCGCGTTCGGCCGCTACGGCGACAGCCCGCAGCGCAACGGCATCCCGGCCAAGGACTTCGCGATCGTCGCCGACACCAAGGAAGAGCTCGAGCAGAACATGGCCCGCTACGAGCCGAAGGAGACGGACGTCACCATCGCGCTCGACGACACGCTGGCCAAGGGCGTGGAGTCGTGGGCCTGGTACGGCCTGCAGCCGCTGAACCGGCTGCTGGTGCCCGGCGGGACGCTCCTGATGACGTCGCTGCAGTCGTTCGACGAGATCCTGGAGGACATCCACCGGAAGGACACGCCGTACACCATGGCGCTCATCCGGGCCAAGGCGTCCTTCTCGGGCCTCTGGGTCTACCGGGAGGACCACACCGAGGCGCGGGTGCTGGGGGCGCTGGCCCGGATCGCCCCGCAGTTCCTGACCCTGGACGCCGTCGCCCAGGCGATCCAGGAGATGGAGTGGGGCTCGGACCTCAAGGTGGCGTCCGCCCGCAAGGCCTACGACCGGCTGGAAACGCGGGTCATCACGACCACCGAGGGCAACGCCGAGGTGCCCTACAGCTTCGAGCTGCCGCGGTGGTGGGAGATGCGGGAAGGGATCTCCATCCCCTCGATCCCCATCGGCAAGCCCAAGGAGGGCGGCAAGGGCTACGTGCCCGAGCGCAATCCGTACTTCAAGAAGTTCACGACCCGGACCATGCGCCCGGTCATCGACTTCGACACCTGCGTGAAGTGCAACCTCTGCTGGATCTCCTGCCCCGACTCGTGCTTCGACGTCATGCCGGACGGGCTCTTCGACGCCAACATGGAGGCCTGCTGCGGCTGCGGGGTGTGCGAGGCGGTCTGCCCGGTCGAGGACTGCATCACGATGGTCAACGAGGCGGTGTTCGAGGACAACCGGAGCCAGTGGGAGCAGTGGCGCCGGGACAAGACGGCCTACAAGCAGTGGCTGACGGACAAGATCCGGAACAAGCCGGCCACCGTGCGCTCGCACGGCTTCCGGTTCCGCGGGCAGTACGAGGAGGAGCTGAAGCAGGACCTGGACATCGGCGGCGCGGAGATCACCGCCGGCATCCCCGGGGAGAACGCCGCCCGCAAGACGCGGTGAGGACGAGGAGGCGACAACGATGGCAGTCGCGACGAGGACGGCACCGGCCGTCGGCGAGGACAAGGAGCTCCTGATCTCGGGGAGCGAGGCGGTGGCCGAGGCGCTGGCCCTGGCCGACATCGACGTCGTCACCGCCTACCCCATCCGGCCCTACGACACGGTGATGCAGGCCATCGCCAAGAAGATCGCCAACGGGCAGCTGGTGGCCGAGTACATCGTGGCCGAGGGCGAGCACAGCCAGTTCGAGATCGTCAAGCACGCCTCCACCGTCGGGGCCCGGGTCTTCTGCGGCTCGTCGGGGGTGGGCTGGGCCTACGCCATGGAGTGCCTGGTGGTGACTCCCCCCCTGCGGGTGCCCATGCTGGCCCTGGTCGGTAACCGGGCCCTGGACGACCCGGGCGCCTTCGGCGTCGAGCACAACGATGCGCTGTTCGTGCGCGACCTGGGCTGGATGCTGGTGTGGATCGACTCCTCGCAGGAGGCCCTCGACACGACCCTCATCGGCTACCGGGTGGCCGAGGACCGGCGGGTGTTCCTGCCGCTGGCCATCTCGGCCGACGGCGCCTTCCTCACCCACTCCCAGGCCCTGACGCTCGTGCCGCCCCGGGACAAGGTGGAGCGGTTCCTGCCCCGCTACGACCGGGGCGACCTGCTGCTGCATCCCGACAACCCGATCACCGTGGCCCCGCAGGCCAACGAGGACTGGGTGATCGAGATCCGGCGGCAGAACGACGAGGCCATGAAGCGGGCCGTCACCGTCATCGAGGAGGCCTATGCCGACTTCCGGCGGGTGTTCGGCCGGGGTCCCGAGAACCCGTGGTTCGAGGAGTACATGACCGAGGACGCCGACGTCATCCTGGTCGGCATGGGGACCATCTCGCTCCCCATCAAGGTGGGGATCCGGAACCTGCGGGCCCGGGGCAAGAAGGTGGGGCTGGTCCGGCTCCGGTGGTTCCGGCCGTTCCCGACGGACCGCCTGGTGGCGGCCCTGTCTCGGGCCCGGGCCATCGGCGTCATCGACCGCGACTACTCGTTCGGCTCGCCGTTCGGCTCGGGCGTGGTGGCCAACGAGATCCGGGCGGCCATGTACAACAGCCGGGAGCGCCCGCCGCTGCTGAGCTTCATCTCCGGGCTGGGCGGGCGGGAGGTCATGCTGGAGGACGTCTACCGCGCCACCGAGCTCTGCTACAATGCCGCGAACTCCGGCAAGTCCGACGCCCGGACGCACTGGCTCGGCGTCCGGGAATAGGGAGGACGGCCCATGGCGGACACGTTCACGAACGCGACCCAGGTCCTGGAGCCGTTCCGGGGGATCAAGAAGGTCACCCTGGAGGAGTACTTCACGTCGGGCCACCGGACGTGCCAGGGCTGCGAGTCGGCGCTGATCATGAAGCTGATGGTGAAGGCGGCCGGACCCCGGACCATCGTGCTGGGGTCCACGGGCTGCATGTACGTGGCCAACACCACCTACTACACGACGCCGTGGGTGGTGCCGTGGATGCACACCCAGCTCGGCTCGTCCGGCTCGGCTGCGCTGGGCACGGCGGCCGGGCTCAAGGCCCTCATGCGCAAGGGCAAGATGAAGGCCGAGCCCATCAACGTCATCGCCTTCTGCGGCGACGGCGGCGGCGCCGACATGGGGATCAGCGCCATCTCGGCCACCCTGACCCACAAGGAGTACAACTGCCTGATCCTGCTCTACGACAACGAGTCGTACGCCAACACCGACATCCAGCTGTCGGGGCTCACGCCGTACGGCGCCCACACCACCTTCAGCCCGCCGGGCAAGGTCAGGCGGATCATCCACACCCGCTGGAAGAAGAACATGGCCGGCATGCTGGCGGCCGGGCATCCCGAGTGCCGTTACGTGGCCACGGTGTGCGGCTCCTACGCCGTCGAGATGATGAACAAGGTCCGGCGGGCCCTGAGCATCGGCGGGCCCACCTTCATCCACTCGCTGGATCCGTGTCCCAAGGGCTGGGACTACGACCCCATGCTCTCCCACGAGCTCGGGGAGCTGGCCATCGAGTGCGGCGTCTTCCCGCTGTACGAGGTCGAGGACGGCGTGGTGAAGTACTACGGCAAGACCAAGGCCCTGGTCGAGGGCCGGCCCCGCAAGCCGGTCCGCGAGTACCTGCTCAAGCAGGGCCGGTTCGCGCACTTCACCGAGGAGGACCTGGCCTACTTCCAGGCCAAGGTCGACGAGATGTGGGAGAAGTGGGAGATTCCCGGCGTGATCCCCTTCCGGCGGCTGGACGCCACGAGGGCGGCTCTGGACGTCAAGTGACCCGAGGGGGAGCGATCGTCACTCCGGCTCGTCATCACGGGGCCGGGCCCGGAGGGCCCGGCCCCGTCGTGCGTCGGCGCCGGCTCGCCGGCTCAGGGAGGAGACCATGACACACCTGGCGCGCGTCACCTGGCTCACGCTCCTGGTCCTGCTCGGCGTCGCGGCCTCGCCGGCCGCTGCCTGGGAGCCCACCAAGCCCATCGAGTTCGTGATCCCCGCCGGGACCGGCGGGGGGGCGGACCAGATGGCCCGGCTCATCGCCGGCATCGCCGAGAAGCACAACCTGTCCCCGCGGCCGCTGGTGGTGGTCAACAAGTCGGGCGGCGCGGGCGCCGAGGGGTTCCTGCACGTCAAGGGCAAGAAGGGCGACGCCCACACGATCATCATCACGCTCAGCAACCTCTTCACCACGCCCCTGGCCACCGGCACCCCGTTCAGCTGGCGGGACTTCACCCCCATCGCCCGGATGGCGCTCGATCGCTTCATCCTGTGGGTGAACGCCGAGACGCCGTACAAGACGGCCAAGGAGTACCTCGAGGCCGTGAAGCAGCATCCCGGCATGAAGATGGGCGGCACCGGCTCCAAGCAGGAGGACCAGATCATCACTGTCCAGCTCGAGCAGTCGCAGGGCGTGAAGTTCACGTACGTGCCCTTCAAGGGCGGCGGCGAGGTGTGCGTGAACCTGGTCGGCAAGCACGTGGACTCCACGGTGAACAACCCCATCGAGTGCGTGAGCCACTGGAAGGCCGGCCGGGTCCGGCCGCTGGCCGTGTTCGACCCCGAGCGGGTCCCGGATCCCGACTGGAAGGACATCCCGACGGTCAAGGAGGCGCTGGGCGCCGACATCTCCTACAACATGCTGCGCGGCATCTTCGGGCCGCCGGACATGCCCAAGGAGGCCGTGGACTGGTACATCGGCTTCCTCAAGAAGGTCTACGACACGAAGGACTTCCAGGACTATCTGCACAAGGGCGCGCTCAAGGGCGCCTTCGCCACCGGTGCCGAGTACGTGGCCTGGGTCGAGGAGGCCGACAGGCTCCACAAGGAGCTGATGGAGAAGGGCGGGCTCATCAAGAAGTAGATGCGGCTGGCTGACCTGCTGACGGCCGCGATGCTGATGGGGCTGGGCGGCGTCGTGCTCCACGACGCCGTCCGGCTCGGCATCGGCTGGGGGCTGGAGGGCCCGGGGAGCGGGTTCTTCCCCTTCTGGCTGGCCGTGCTCCTGGTCCTCTTCAGCGTCGCCATCTTCGTGCAGGCCTGGCGGCGGGCCGGCCCCCGCCCCTTCGCGACCCGCGCCCAGCTCGTCCCCGTCCTCAAGGTGCTGGGCCCGCTGGCCGGGTTCATCGTGGTGACCGACCCGCCGGGGCCGTGGCCGGGCCTGGGCCTCTACGTGGCGGCCGGCCTGTACCTGGCCTTCTACATGCGCTGGGTGGGCCGGCACTCCTGGGCCCTGATCGTGCCGGTGGCCGTCCTGGTCCCGGTGGTGGCCTTCATCGTGTTCGAGCAGTGGTTCCTGGTCCCGATGCCCAAGGGGCCGATCGAGGAGTGGCTGGGGTACTAGGCGCATGGGCCTCGACAACCTCCTGCTGGGCTTCGAGGTGGCCGTCACCCCGTTCAACATCTTCGTGGCCCTGGTCGGCGTGCTCCTGGGCACGATCATCGGCGTGCTGCCCGGGCTGGGCGGCGCCAACGGCGTGGCCATCCTGCTGCCGCTGACCTTCACCATGCCGCCCACCTCCGCCATCATCCTGCTGACCTCGATCTACTGGGGGGCGCTCTTCGGCGGCGCCATCACCTCGGTGCTCTTCAACATCCCCGGCGAGCCCTGGTCGGTGGCCACGACCTTCGACGGCTATCCGCTGGCCAAGCAGGGCCAGGGCGGCCAGGCCCTGACCACGGCCTTCACCTCGTCCTTCGTGGGCGCCTTCTTCTCCATCGTGCTGATCACCCTCTTCGCCCCCATCCTGGCCGAGGTGGCCCTGCGCTTCGGCCCGCCGGAGTTCTTCGCCATCCAGCTCCTGACGTTCTCCTCCTTCGTGGGGCTGGGCGGCGGCAATCCGCTCAAGTCGGTGGTGTCGATCCTCCTGGGCTTCATCCTGGCCTCGGTGGGGCTGGACATCGTCACCGGCCAGCTGCGGCTGACCTTCGGGTTCACGGACCTCATGAAGGGGTTCGACTTCATCGTGGCCGTCATCGGCCTGTTCGGCATCGGGGAGATCCTGCTCAGCGTCGAGGAGGGGCTGCGCTTCCGGGGCGCCCGCACCGGGATGAACCCGCGCGTGGTGTTCCAGACCTGGAAGATCCTGCCGCGCTACTTCCGGACCTTCGTCCGGGGCTCGGTCATCGGCTTCTGGATGGGCTTCAAGCCGGGCGGGGCCACCCCCGCCTCGTTCATGAGCTACGCCTTCGCCAAGCGCTTCTCGCGGCACCCGGAGCGCTTCGGCCACGGCGAGCTGGAGGGCATCGTGGCCCCGGAGACCGCGGCCCACGCCGCCGGCGTGGCGGCCATGCTGCCGATGATCACCCTGGGCATCCCGGGCTCGCCGACCGCCGCCGTCATGCTGGGCGGCCTCATCATCTGGGGGCTGCAGCCGGGCCCCATGCTCTTCGTGGACAACCCCGAGTTCGTGTGGGGGCTCATCGCCAGCATGTACACCGGCAACGTGCTGGGGGTGCTGCTGGTGCTCACGCTGGTGCCGTTCTTCGCGGCCATCCTGCGGGTGCCGTTCGCCATCCTGACGCCGCTCATCGTGGTGGTGTGCGCCATCGGCGCCTACTCGGTCCACACCAGCATGATCGACATCTGGTACATGCTGATCTTCGGCGTCGTCGGCTACCTGTTCAAGAAGCTCGACTACCCGCTCGCGCCGCTGGTGCTGGCCCTGGTCCTGGGCGACATGTCCGAGAACGCCCTGCGCCAGAGCCTCATCATGTCGCAGGGCTCGCTGGAGATCTTCGTCACCCGCCCCATCGCCGCCGCCGTCACGGCGGTGGCCGTCTTCTTCTTCGTCCTGCCGGTGCTGACCCCCTGGTGGCGCCGGCTGCGCGGGGTGCCGCCGGTGACGGCGTCCTCGGCCCCCCGGGAGATCTGAGGGCCGGCCTCAGAGCCAGAACAGCTGGAGCAGGATCTGCACGGCCAGGACGGCCGCCACGCTGAAGGGCACGCTCAGCTTCAGGTAGGCCCCCAGCGCGATCCGGTATCCGCGCTTCTCGAGCATGCCGCAGGCCAGGACGTTGGCGGTGGCCCCGACCGGCGTGATGTTGCCGCCGATCCCGGTGCCCACCAGCATGCCGAAGTAGAAGGGCCAGGGGCTGACGCCGAGCGCCTGGGCCAGGTACCCGCACACCGGGATCATGAGGACGGTGTAGGGGACGTTGTCCATGAAGGAGGATAGCGCCACCGACAGCCAGGTGAGGATCAGCAGGTAGGCGGTGGGGCTCTGCAGCCCGCTGGCCGTCAGCAGGTCGGCGAAGGTGCGCAGGAGCCCGACCTGCTGGACCACCCCGATCACGATGAAGATGCCGACCAGGAAGACCAGCGTCTCCCAGTCGGCCTCGTCCAGCATGCGCCGGGCGATGCGGCGCCCCGCGGCCAGGGAGGCCAGCCCGAGCAGGAGGCCGACGATGCCCGGGTGCTCCATGGGAATCACCGCCAGGGCCAGGACGCTCAGCCCGAGCAGGGCCAGGGGCGTGTAGCGGACGGCCACCGCCTCCTCCCCCATGTCCACGCGGGCGTTCAGGTGGCGGAACTGCCACAGGAGCGTGAGCAGGGCGACCACCACGCCCACCACCGAGAGGGTCCCCAGCCCCGGGCGGCCCTCGAACCAGTAGAAGTCCAGGAAGTCCATGCCGGTGGCCATGGCCAGGATGAGCGCCGGCGGGTCGGCCACCATGGTCACGGTGGTCACGACGTTCGAGCTGATGGCCAGCCCGACCAGGTACAGGAACAGCGAGCCGCGCAGGCGCTCGGCCATCTCGATGGCCAGCGGGGCCAGCATGATGACCACCACCGGGTTGGCCATGAACGAGGACAGGAACGCGGCCAGGGCGCACAGGAACAGCAGCGCGTACTTCTCCCGGCGGATGCGGCGCAGCACCCAGGCGGCCACGCGGGCGGGCAGCCTGCTGTCGCCCAGGAGGACGGCCAGCATCCCGTAGCCCCAGTAGATGGCCAGGACGTCCCAATCCACCATGCTGACGAGGGCCTCCCGGGGATTCACGATGCCCAGCAGGATCAGCGCCGCGGCGGCGGCCAGCGAGACGTACACGATCTTGATCCCGCGGTGGAGGATCAGGGCGAAGCAGAGGACGAAGACGGCGAGCGTCGCCCACGGCTCGAGGGCGGGGTCGAGGAGACGGTACCAGGGCACGGGCGCCTACTCGGTGATCCGGATGTAGCCGGCCGCGGCCAGCAGGACCAGCCCCGCCACGTAGGCGGCGTAGAGGCCCAGGAGGGCCCCGCCCGCGCCCGGGCCCAGCCGCCTGGCGCGGAGGAGGTAGACGCCCAGCACGGCCATCACCAGCAGCATGACCGGGAAGTTGTAGAGCTGGGTGACGCGGGACATGGTGACCTCGTGGATGGTCGCCGAGGCGCCGACGATCAGGCCGAGGTTCAGGACGTTGGCGCCGAGGATGTTGCCCACCGAGAGGTCGGACACGCCGCGGCGGGCGGAGACCACCGCCGTCACGTACTCGGGCAGGGACGTCCCGACCGCCACCACCGTGAGTCCGATCACGATCGGAGGGATGCCGATCCCCCTGGCCAGCGCGATGCCCGAGTCGACGAGCAGCCGGCTCCCCACCACCACCATCGCCGCGCCGAGGACGAACACCAGAGTCGCGCCCAGGCCGGTGTCGGCGAACCGGACGGAGGTCGTGAGCTGGCGCTCCAGCGCCGCCGCCTCCCGCTGCTCGACCGGGTCGCCCCGGCGCTGCTGCCAGAAGTTGAAGAGCAGGAAGCCCAGGCCGAGCAGGAGCAGGAGCACGCCCCGGCCGGTGCCGATCCGGAGATCGAGGGTCAGCGGGAGAAAGAGCAGCCCGAGCCCGAGCATGATCCAGAACGGCGCCCGGACGTGCTCGGGATGGATGTCGATCGTCCGCAGCAGGCCGACGGTGCCGATGATGAGCCCGATGTTGCAGATGCAGGAGCCGACGGCGTTGCCAATGGCCAGGCCCGGCTCCCCGCGCAGGCTGGCGGTCACCGACACCACCAGCTCCGGCGAGGTGGTGGCCAGGCTCACCAGCGTGGACCCGATGACCACGCGCGGGACGCCCGCCAGCTCGGCGATGCGGACGCTCGAGCCGACGAAGAGGTCGCCGCCCTTGATGATGATCGCCAGACCCGCGACCAGCAGCAGGACGTCTAGCCACATGGCGTCCGGGCTGGACCCCCGGGGGGCGTCGTCACGCGCGTCGGGCCTCGGTGCGGTGTGCGAGCAAACCGCGCGAGTATCGCACGCCGGCTCGGGCCACGCCAGGCTCTCGCGACGGCCGCCTCGTCCCGGCCGCCCCGGCGTGCTAGGCTTGGGGCCCTGACCGGGAGGCGACGAGGGAGCGCGATGGAGTGGCCGCACGTCGAGCCGATCAAGTCCACCCGCATCTACCAGGAGATCGTGCGCCAGGTGAAGGCCATGATCGCCGAGGGGCGGCTCAAGAGCGGTGACCGGCTCCCGCCGGAGCGGGACCTGGCGGAGAAGTTCGTGGTGAGCCGCACCTCGGTGCGGGAGGCCCTGCGGGCGCTGGAGAGCCTGGGCCTGGTGGAGATCCGGCCCGGCGAGGGGACGTTCGTGCGCGAGGTCTCGGTCGAGGCGCTCATCGAGCCGCTGGCCAGCATGCTGCTCTCCCAGCGCGAGGCCATCGCGGAGCTGTTCGAGGCCCGCCGCCTGCTCGAGCCGGCCATCGCGGGCCTGGCCGCCGCCCGGGCCACCGGCGACGAGATCCAGGAGATGGAGCGCATCCTGGAGGACCAGGCCAAGGAGATCGCCGCCGGCGGGACCGGGCTCGGGCAGGACGCCGAGTTCCATGCCGCCATCGCGGCGGCGGCCCACAACCGGGCCATCAGCCGCCTGGTGGGCGGGGTCATGGACCTCCTGGCCCAGAGCCGCGAGGCCTCGCTGCACCGGCCGGGCCGCCCGATGCGGTCGCACGAGGACCACCGGCGGGTGCTGGAGGCCATCCGCCGGCGCGACCCCGCGGGCGCCGAGCAGGCCATGCGCGAGCACGTCATCGCCGTGGAGCGGCTGGTGCTCGGCGATGCCGCCCGCCCGCGCGGCGGGAGGACCGCTTGACGGGCCTCGAGCGGCCCCCCTATACTCGGCGGCAATGACCTCGACGCCGCGCGTGCTGTCGCTGGGGCTCATTCTCCTGGCGCTGCCGGGCCTGCCCGGAGCATCCGCGGTGTAGCGACGCGCAGGATGCCACGGGCAGGCGGCGCCGGGCCCGTGGCGATGGCAGTTCGAGGGCCACGGGCCGGCCAGCCCGTGGCCCTCGCTTTTTTCTGCCCGCCCAGGGCGGGCCGGGCCGATCCTTGACAGTGATGCGCTGCATCCAGTAGCGTTGAAAGGCTTTTTCGCCGATCAGGCGGCGGAGACGGGCGGTCATGGACAAGTACGTGTACTCCTTCGGTCGCGGCAAGGCGGAAGGCTCGTCCCTGATGCGCAACCTGCTCGGCGGCAAGGGCTGCGAGCTCGCCGAGATGACCAACCTCGGCATCCCCGTCCCCCCGGGCTTCACCATCACCACCCAGGCCTGGGCCCACTACACCCGGGCCGGCCGCCAGTGGCCCGAGGGCCTGGAGGCCCAGGTCGTCGACGCACTGGCCCGGCTGGAGAGCGATGCGGGGCTCATCTTCGGCGACCCCCAGCGTCCCCTGCTGGTGTCGGTCCGCTCCGGCGCCCGCGTCTCCATGCCGGGGATGATGGAGACGGTCCTGAACCTGGGCCTGACCGACAAGACCGTGGAGGGCCTGGCGGCGCGGACGAGCAACGAGCGCTTCGCCTGGGACTGCTACCGGCGCTTCGTCACCATGTTCGGCACCGTGGTGCTCGGCATCCGGCGCGAGGCCTTCGACGAGCACCTGGAAGCCACCAAGCGGCGCCTCGGCGTCGAGAGCGACCCCGAGGTGCCAGCCGACGAGCTGCGCAAGCTCGTGCAGACCTACAAGGAGCTGGTGGCCAGCCGCACCGGGACGCCCTTCCCTCAGGAGCCTCGCGAGCAGCTGCGCCTGGCCATCAGCGCCGTCTTCGACTCCTGGTTCGCCAAGAAGGCCGTGGAATACCGCCGGATCCACGACATCCCGGCCGAGTGGGGCACGGCCGTGACGGTCATGGCCATGGTGTTCGGCAACCTGGGCGAGACCTCGGGCACCGGGGTGGGCTTCACCCGCGACCCCCGCACCGGCGAGCCGCGGTTCTACGCCGAGTTCCTCCCCAACGCCCAGGGCGAGGACGTGGTGGCCGGCATCCGGACGCCGCTCCGGATCGAGGCCCTCCGGGAGCGCATGCCGGAGATCTACGACCAGCTGCTCGCCATCGCCGGTCGGCTCGAGCGCCACTACAAGGACATGCAGGACATCGAGTTCACGGTCCAGGAGGGCACGCTCTACGTGCTCCAGACGCGGGCCGGCAAGCGCTCGGCGCGGGCGGCGGTGCGGGTGGCGGTGGACCTGGTCCGCGAGCACGTGCTCGACCAGCACACGGCGCTGATGCGCGTGCCGCCGCGGGAGCTGGCCGGGCTGTTCGTGCCGGTGCTGGATCCGGAGGCCAAGCAGCGGGCGCTGGCGGAGGGCCGGCTCCTGGCCCGCGGCCTGCCGGCCTCGCCGGGGGGCGCCGTCGGCCACGTGGTCTTCGACGCGGACCGGGCGGTGGAGCTGGCCCGCAACGGCCAGGACGTCATCCTGGTCCGGCCGGAGACCTCGCCGGAGGACGTGGCGGGCATGTACGCCGCCCGCGGCATCGTGACCGCCCGCGGAGGTCGCACCTCGCACGCCGCGGTGGTCGCGGTGGGCATGGGGAAGTCGTGCGTGGTGGGCGCCGGCGACCTGGCCGTGGACGAGGGGCGGCGGCTGTTCGAGGTCGGGGGGCGGATCATCCGGGAGGGCGAGCTGATCTCCATCGACGGCGAGACCGGCGAGGTGATCGCCGACGCCGTCAAGCTGGTGGAGCCGCCGCCCTTCCCGGAACTGGAGGTGTACCTGGGCTGGGCCGACCGGTACCGGACGCTGGGCGTCCGCGCCAACGCCGACACGCCGGCGGACGCCCGGCGCGCCCGCGCCCTCGGCGCCGAGGGCATCGGCCTGGTGCGCACGGAGCACATGTTCTTCCAGCCCGAGCGGCTGCCGATCATGCGGGAGATGATCATGGCCGGCGACACGGCCGCCCGCCGCGCGGCCCTGGCCCGCCTCCAGCCCTTCCAGCGTGACGACTTCCTCGGGATCTTCCAGGCCATGGACGGGCTGCCCGTCACCATCCGCCTGCTGGATCCGCCGCTGCACGAGTTCCTCACCACGCCCCGCGAGTACCGGGAGATGATCGAGGAGCGGGCGCGCCTGGATGCCCTGGGCATGAACCCCGAGCGGCAGCGGCAGCTCGACGAGCGCATCGCCAAGATCGAGGCGCTCCGGGAGGCCAACCCCATGCTGGGGCATCGCGGCTGCCGCCTGGGGATCACCCACCCGGAGATCTACGGCATGCAGGTGCGGGCCATCGTGGAGGCCGCCTGCATGGCCACCGAGCAGGGGATCCGGGTCGAGCCCGAGATCATGATCCCCCTCACCGGAACCACCGCCGAGATGGAGACGACCTACGAGCAGACCAAGCGCATCGCCGACGGCGTCATCGCCGAGATGGGCGTGCCGGTCCGCTACAGCATCGGGACCATGATCGAGGTTCCGCGGGCGGCGCTGATCGCCGACCGGATCGCCGAGCACGCCGAGTTCTTCTCCTTCGGCACCAACGACCTGACCCAGATGACCTTCGGCTTCAGCCGCGACGACGTGGCCCGGTTCCTGCCCGACTACCTGCAGAAGGGGCTGCTGCCCCACGACCCCTTCTCGGTCCTCGATCAGGAGGGCGTGGGCGAGCTGATCCGCATCGGCATCGAGCGCGGCCGGCGCACCCGTCCCGACCTCAAGGTCGGCATCTGCGGCGAGCACGGCGGGGAGCCGGCGTCGGTGGAGTTCTGCCACCGGGTGCGCATGTCCTACGTGTCCTGCTCGCCGCCCCTGATCCCCATCGCCCGACTCGCCGCCGCCCAGGCGCGGCTCCGGGAGCGGGCCGCGCCAGGAGGCGCCCATGCCTAGCTTCGAAGGCGTCTACATCCCGCTCACGACGCCGTTCCGCGGCGACGACGTCGCGCCCGACCGCCTGCAGGCCAACATCCGCCGGTACAACACCACGGCCCTCCACGGCTACGTCGTGCTGGGCTCGACCGGCGAGTTCCCGATGCTGAGCGAGGCCGAGCGGGACCGGGTGCTGGCGGCCGCGCGCGAGGCGATCCCGCCCGACAAGCGGTTCATCGCCGGCACCGGCGCCAACTCCACGCTGCACACGATCCGGCAGACGCGCCGGGCGGCCGAGCAGGGGGCCGACGCCGCCATCGTGATCACCCCGCACTACTTCACGAAGGGGTTCAGCCAGGCGGCGGCGCAGGTCCGGCACTACCTGGCGGTGGCCGACGCCTCGCCCATCCCCATCATGATCTACAACTTCCCGCTCAACACGGGGATCAACCTGGAGCCCGACACCGTGGCCCGGATCGCCCAGCACCCGAACGTCTGCGGCATCAAGGACTCCTCGGGCAACATCCCGCAGTGCGCGCAGATCATCGACCAGACGCCCAAGACCTTCCACGTCCTGGTCGGCGCCGCCTCGGCCCTGCTGCCGGCCCTGGCCATCGGGGCCGCCGGCGGCATCCTGGCCCTGGGCACCATCTCGGCCCGGGAGTGGTGCGACGTCTACGCGCTGGCCCGGGCCGGCCGCTGGGAGGAGGCGCGGCAGATCGCCGCCCGCATGATGCCGGCCGACCGCGGGATCCCCGGGCGCTACGGGATCGGCGGGCTGAAGGCCGCCCTGGACCTGCAGGGATTCTACGGCGGTCCCTGCCGGCCGCCGCTCGGCACGCCGGACGGCGACGCCATCGAGGACATCAAGGAAGTGCTGGCCACCGCCGGGCTGCTCTAGGAGGACGCGCTGTGAAGATGTCGGGTGCCCGTATCGTGCTGGAGTGCCTCAAGCGGGAGGGCGTGGACACCGTGTTCGGCCTGCCCGGGGGCGCCGTGCTGCCGATCTACGACGCCCTCTACGACTTCGAGGGGCTGCGCCACATCCTGGTCCGCCAGGAGGCCGCCGCCGGCCACGCGGCCGAGGGCTATGCCCGCGCCACCGGCCGGGTCGGGGTCTGCCTGGTGACGTCCGGGCCGGCGGCCACCAACCTGGTGACCGCGCTCCAGGACGCCTACATGGACTCCATCCCCATCGTGGCCTTCACCGGCCAGGTGCCCACGCACCTGATCGGCAACGACGCCTTCCAGGAGGCCGACAACGTCGGGATCACCCGGCCCTGCACCAAGCACAACTTCCTGGTCCGCGACGGCCGCGAGCTGGGCCCCGTGATCCGGGAGGCCTTCCACATCGCGGCCACCGGCCGGCCGGGCCCCGTCCACATCGATCTGCCCAAGGACGTCCTGGTGAAGGAATCCGAGCTGGTGTGGCCGGAGCGGGTGGCGCTGCGCTCCTACAACCCGACCTACGAGGGCCACCCCGGGCAGATCCGCCGGGCCGCCCGCCTGCTCGCGCATGCCCAGCGGCCGGTGCTCTACGTCGGGGGCGGCGTCATCGCCTCGGACGCCCACGAGGAGCTGCGGGAGCTGGCCGAGCTGACCCAGACGCCGGTGACCACGACGCTCATGGGGCTGGGCGCCTTCCCCTCCGAGCACCCGCTGGCGCTGGACATGCTCGGCATGCACGGCACCTACTACGCCAACATGGCCGTGCATCACTCCGACGTGCTGGTGGCCGTCGGGGCCCGCTTCGACGACCGGGTGACCGGCCGGGTGGACGCCTTCGCCCCGCGGGCCACCATCGTCCACGTGGACATCGATCCCTCCTCCATCTCGAAGAACATCAAGGTGGACGTCCCCATCGTGGGCGACTGCCGCCGCGTGATGCAGGCGCTGATCAAGGCCGTGCGGGAGGAGACGAAGGGCGGGCTGCCCACGGTGGCCCGCGAGGCGCGCAAGGCCTGGCTGGGCCAGATCGCCGACTGGAAGCGGAAGCACCCCCTGACCTGGGAGCCGAGCGAGGAGGTGATCAAGCCGCAGCAGGTGATGCAGGCGCTGTCCGACCTCACCCGGGGGGAGGCCATGCTGGTCACCGGCGTGGGGCAGCACCAGATGTGGGCCGCCCAGTACTACCGCTTCAAGTACCCGCGCCACTGGTTCACCTCCGGGGGCCTGGGGACCATGGGCTACGGGTTGCCCACGGCCATGGGGGTGGCGGCGGCCTTCCCCGGCCGGCTGGTGGTGAACGTGGACGGCGACGGCTCCTTCGTGATGAACAGCCAGGAGCTGGCGACCTGCTACGACGAGAACCTGCCCGTCAAGACCATCATCATCAACAACGGCGGGCACGGCATGGTGCGGCAGTGGCAGGGCATCATCTACAAGGAGCGCTTCTGCGCCATCGACTTCAAGGGCAGCCCGGACTTCGTCAAGCTGGCCGAGGCCTACGGCTGCGCCGGCATCCGGGCCACCAAGCCGGCCGAGGTGGTGCCGGCCCTGGAGAAGGCCTTCGCCACCCCGGGTCCGGTGGTGGTGGACGTCTGGGTGGACAAGTGGGAGTTCGTCTTCCCGATGGTTCCGGCCGGCGGGGCCAACACCGACATGATCCTGAACCACCCCACGGCTGCCATGCGCGAGCGGGCCGCCCGCGCCCAGACCGGGTTCTAGCCGATGCAGAACGGCAGTCACGAGCCGCGCAAGCACACGATCGCCGTGCACGTCGAGAACCGGTTCGGCGTGCTGTCGCGGGTGGCGAACCTCTTCTCGGCCCGCGGCTACAACATCGAGAGCCTGTCGGTGGGGGAGACGCTCGATCCCACGGTGTCCCGCATGACCATCGTCGTGCGGGGCGACGAGTTCGTCATCGAGCAGGTCACCAAGCAGCTGCACAAGCTCATCGACGTGATCAAGGTCTCGGACCTGACCGACGAGCGGCACGTGGAGCGGGAGCTGGTGCTCATCCGGGTCAACGCCGAGCCGCAGCACCGGGCCGAGATCCTCCGCATCGCCGACATCTTCCGGGCCCGGGTCGTGGACGTCACGCCGGTCAGCTTCGTGCTGGAGGCCACCGGCGACGAGGAGAAGCTGGAGGCGCTCGTGGAGCTGCTGCGCCCGCTGGGCATCCAGGAGCTGGTGCGGACGGGCAAGATCGCCATCGCCCGCGGGCCCATGACCAGGAGCCGGAAGAGCGCGGAGCCGCGCCGCCGGCCGCCGGCGCCGGAGGGGTCCGGGGCCCGGCCGGCCGAGGACCCCCGGGTGGTGGGATTCGCGGACTGAGCCAATTCACGGGAAAGGAACGAAGGGGATGCCCGCCAAGATCTACTACGACCAGGACGCCGACCTCGGCCTGCTCAAGGGCCGCCGCATCGCCGTCATCGGCTACGGCAGCCAGGGCCACGCCCATGCCCTCAACCTGCGCGACTCCGGGCAGGACGTCGTCGTCGGGCTCTACAAGGGCTCGAAGAGCTGGGCCCGGGCCGAGAAGGACGGGTTGAAGGTGGCGACGGTGGCCGAGGCCGCCCACATGGCCGACATCGTCATGGTCCTGCTGCCCGACCAGGTGCACCGGCAGACGTACGAGGAGTCCATCCGGGGCGCGCTGGGCAGGGGCAAGACCCTGATGGTGGCGCACGGCTTCTCGATCCACTTCAACCAGGTGGTGCCGCCGCCCGACGTGGACGTCTCCATGATCGCGCCCAAGGCCCCCGGCCACGTCATGCGGGACCTGTTCACCCAGGGCCCCGGCGTGCCCGCCCTGCTGGCCGTGCACCAGGACGTGAGCGGCCGGGCCCGGGACGTGGCGCTGGCCTACGCCCGCGGCGTGGGCTGCACGCGGGCCGGCGTCATCGAGACGACCTTCCGCGAGGAGACGGAGACGGACCTGTTCGGCGAGCAGACGACGCTCTGCGGGGGCATCTCGCACCTGATCAAGGCCGCCTTCGAGACCCTGGTGGAGGCGGGCTACCAGCCGGAGGTGGCCTACTTCGAGTGCATGCACGAGATGAAGCTGATCGTGGATCTCTTCTACCAGGGCGGGCTGGCCTACATGCGCTACTCCGTCTCCGACACCGCGGAGTACGGCGACTACACGCGCGGCCCCCGGGTGGTCACCGAGCAGACCCGGGCCGAGATGCGGAAGATCCTGGCCGAGATCCAGTCCGGACAGTTCGCGCGGGAGTGGGTCCTCGAGAACCAGGCCAACCGCGCCTCCTTCCTGGCCATGCGCAAGCGCGACGCCGACCATCCCATCGAGGAGGTCGGCCGGCGGCTGCGCAGCATGATGAGCTGGATCACGCCGCCGCGGATGTCCTGACCGTGCGCCTGCCCGTCGCGCGCGAGGGGTGGCCGTTCATCCTGGGGCCGGCGGCGGCCGCCGCGGTGCTGGCCCTGACGGGCCACCGCCGCCTGGCGG
>JBBIIW010000013.1:0-20485 GCA_037446305.1 Candidatus Rokuibacteriota bacterium | reverse complement strand
ACGGGAGCGGCGGCAACGTGGCGGCCGCGCGGGCGGTCGGCGCGCTGCTGGCGGAGCGGGCCCGCGCCCGGGGCATCGAGCGCGTCGTCTTCGATCGGGGCGGCTACAAGTATCACGGGCGCGTGAAGGCGCTGGCCGAGGCGGCCCGCGCCGGCGGCCTGGTGTTCTGAGATCACGGAGCCGGGAGGATGGCGGACGAGCGATGAGGAGACACTGAGTGGCGGAAGCGAAGATCGATCCCAGCGTGCTCGAGCTGAACGACCGGGTGGTGTCCATCAACCGGGTGGCCAAGGTCGTCAAGGGTGGGCGCCGGTTCTCGTTCACGGCGCTGGTCGTCGTCGGTGACGGCCGCGGCCACGTCGGCGTCGGACTGGGCAAGGCCCACGAGGTGCCGGAGGCCATCCGCAAGGCGGTCGAGCACGCCAAGAAGGACCTGATCTTCGTGCCGCTGCGGGACACGACCATCCCCTGCGAGATCACGGGGCACTTCGGGGCCGGCCGGGTCTTCCTGAAGCCGGCCGTCCCGGGCACCGGCGTCATCGCCGGCGGCGCGGTCCGCCCCGTGCTGGAGGCGGCCGGGGTGCAGGACATCCTCACCAAGACGCTGGGCTCCAACAACCCCCACAACGTGCTGAAGGCGACCATCGACGCGCTCAGGCGGCTCAAGCGGCTGCAGGACCTGCACGCGGCGCGCAAGCGCACCGACGGGAACAGCGCGACGGAGGAGGCGACCGGTGCCCGCGAAGCTTAGGGTGACCCTCACGCGCAGCCTGATCGGGCTGTCGCCGAAGCAGGAGGCGACCGTGAAGGCCCTGGGGCTGCGCCGCGTGAACCAGAGCGTCGTCCACCAGGACACGGCGACGATCCGGGGCATGATCGCCAAGGTGCCCCATGTGCTGCGGGTGAGCCATGAAGCTTGAAGACCTGCGCCCGGCGCCGGGCGCCACGCGGCCGAGGAAGCGGGTGGGCCGGGGGCCCGGCTCGGGGCACGGCAAGACCTCCGGCCGGGGCCACAAGGGGCACAAGGCCCGCTCGGGGGGCGGCAAGGCCGGCGGCTTCGAGGGGGGCCAGATGCCGCTCTACCGCCGGTTGCCCAAGCGGGGCTTCCTCCCGCCGGGCGGCAAGCGGCCCTACGCGGTGGTGAACCTGGCGGCCCTCGGACGGCTCGCGGCCGGTGCCGTCGTGGATCCCGGCGCGCTGGTCGAGGCCGGACTCATCAAGGGGGCCGATCGCGACCGGGTCAAGGTGCTGGGGGAGGGGGAGGCGCCCCCGGCGCTGACCGTGCGGGTCCATGCCGTCAGCGAGTCGGCCCGGAAGAAGATCGAGGCCCGCGGCGGCCGGGTGGAGCTGCTGGCGCCCGGGGCGACACCGTCGTGATCGAGGGCCTGCAGTCCTTCCAGAACGTCTTCAAGATCCCCGAGCTCAAGCGCCGCCTGCTGTTCACGGCCGGCATGCTCGTCGCGTACCGGCTGGGCGCCCACGTGCCCACCCCCGGCATCGACGGACCGGCCCTGGCGCAGTTCTTCGACCAGGTCCAGGGCACGCTGCTGGGCATGGTGGACCTCTTCTCGGGCGGCAATCTCCGGCGGCTGTCCATCTTCGCGCTGGGGATCATGCCGTACATCTCGGCCTCCATCATCCTGCAGCTGCTCACCGTGGTGATCCCGGCCCTGGAGCGCCTGGCCAAGGAGGGCGAGGCCGGGCGCAAGAAGATCACCCAGTACACGCGGTACGGCACCATGGTGCTGAGCGCGGTGCAGGCCCTGGGCATCGCCATCGGCCTGGAGGGCATGAGCAGTCCCGGCGGCGTGAGCATCGTCCCCCACCCCGGCTGGGGCTTCCGCCTGCTGGTCGTCATCACGCTCACGGCCGGCACGGCGCTGATCATGTGGATGGGCGAGCAGATCTCCGAGAAGGGGATCGGCAACGGCATCTCGCTCATCATCATGGCCGGCATCGTGGTCCGCCTGCCGTCGGCCATCGTGGCCTCCTACACCCTGGTCACCACCGGCGAGATGCGGCTCTTCGTGTTCATCGGGCTCTGCCTGCTCATGCTGGCGGTCACCGCCGCCGTGGTCCTCATGCAGGAGGGGCAGCGGAAGATCCCCGTCCAGTACGCCCGCCGGGTGGTCGGCCGCCGGGTGTACGGCGGGCAGTCCACCCACATCCCGCTGCGCATCAACACGGCCGGCGTCATCCCGGTCATCTTCGCGTCCTCGCTGATCCTGTTCCCGGCCACGCTGACCCGCTTCGTGCCGCACCCCTGGATGCAGGTGATCGCCGACGCGCTGAGCCCGGGCCAGGTCACCTACACCGTGCTCTACATGGGGCTGATCGTCTTCTTCGCCTACTTCTACACGGCGATCGTGTTCAACCCGGTGGACCTGGCCGACAACATGAAGAAGTACGGCGGCTTCATCCCCGGCGTGCGGCCGGGCAAGAAGACCGCGGAGTACATCGACCACGTCCTGACCCGGATCACCCTGCCCGGCGCGCTGTTCCTGGCCGTGATCTCGGTGCTGCCCGACTACCTGATCCGCTGGTTCAACGTGCCGTTCTACTTCGGCGGCACCAGCCTCCTGATCGTGGTCGGCGTGGCCCTGGACACCGTCCGCCAGATGGAGTCCCATCTGCTGATGCGCAACTACGAGGGCTTCCTCAAGCGGAGCCGCTCGCGGTCGGGCGTCTTCGGGAGGACGTAGCATGCGGCTGATCTTCCTCGGCCCGCCTGGCGCCGGCAAGGGCACCCAGGCCCGGGAGCTGGCGGGCGAGTGGGGCGTGCCGCAGGTCGCCACCGGCGACATGCTGCGGGAGGCGGTGGCGGCCGGGACGGCCCTGGGCCGGGAGGCCCGGACCTACATGGACCGGGGCGCCCTGGTGCCCGACGACGTCATCGTCGGCCTCATCCGGGAGCGCCTGAGCCAGCCCGACGCCAAGCGGGGGTTCATCCTGGACGGCTTCCCCCGCACGATCCCCCAGGCCCAGGCTCTGGACCGGCTGCTGGCCGACCTCGAGCAGCGCCTGGACCGGGTCATCTACTTCCAGGTCTCGGACGACGAGCTGCTGCGACGCCTGACCGGGCGCCGATCCTGCCCCAGGTGCCAGAGCACCTACCACCTGATCTTCAACCCGCCGCAGCGTCCCGGTGTGTGCGACCGCTGCGGGACGGCCCTGGTGGAGCGGGAGGACGACCGCGAGGAGACGGTCCGCCATCGCCTGCGGGTCTACCGGGACCAGACGGCCCCCCTCCTGGACTACTACCGGAGCCGGGGCCTGCTGGCCACGGTGCCGGGCGAGGGCGCCATCGAGGCCATCCGGGCGGCCATCCGGCGCGCGGCCGAGGTGGCGGCGTGATCGTCCTCAAGTCGCCCCGGGAGATCGAGCTGATGCGCCAGGGTGGCCGGATCCTGGCCGGCGTGGTGGAGATGCTGGGCGAGCTCGTCCGGCCCGGCCTGTCCACGCTGGAGATCGACGAGGAGGTCGAGGCCTTCATCACGCGCCGGGGCGCCCGGCCGGCCTTCAAGGGGTACCGGGGCTTCCCGGCCACCGTCTGCGTCTCGATCAACGAGGAGATCGTCCACGGGATCCCCTCGGCCCACCGCCGCCTGAAGGAGGGCGACATCGTGGGGCTGGACCTGGGGTGTATCGTGGAGGGGTACTACGCCGATTGCGCCGTCACGGTGCCCATCGGCGAGGTCCCGCCGGCGGTTCAGAAGCTTCTGGACGTCACCCGGGAGAGCCTGGAGCTGGCGCTGGCCGAGTGCCGGCCGGGACGGCGGCTCGGCGACGTCTCCCACACGGTGCAGCGGCACGTGGAGGCGCACGGGCTCTCGGTGGTGCGCGCCTTCGTGGGGCACGGCATCGGTCGCGCCCTGCACGAGGATCCGCAGGTTCCCAACTTCGGCGAGCCGGGGCGCGGGCCGGTGCTGCGCCCGGGTATGGTGCTGGCCATCGAGCCGATGGTGACGATGGGGAGCTGGGAAGTGAAGATCCTCGACGACGGGTGGACGGCGGTGACCCAGGACGGCAGCCTGGCCGCGCACTTCGAGCACACGGTGGCCGTGACCGAGAACGAGCCGGACGTGCTGACGAGACAGCGCTGACATGACGAAAGAGGACGCGATCGAGGTCGAGGGGGTCGTGGTGGAGCCGCTGCCCAACGCCATGTTCCGGGTCGAGCTGGACAACGGCCACCGGGTGCTGGCGCACGTCAGCGGCAAGATGCGGATGAACTTCATCCGGATCCTGCCCGGGGACCGGGTCAAGGTGGAGCTGTCGCCCTACGACCTGACGCGCGGGCGGATCACGTACCGGTTCAAATAACCCGAGGCACTGCGGGCACAGCGATGAAGGTGAGACCGTCGATCAAGGCGCGCTGCGAGCACTGCAAGATCATCAGGCGGCGGGGGGTGACCCGGATCATCTGCAAGAACCCCCGGCACAAGCAGCGCCAGGGCTGACGGAGGGGACGGAGACGAGACATGGCACGGATTGCTGGAGTGGACCTGCCCCGCGAGAAGCGCGGTGAGATCGCGCTGACGTACATCTACGGCATCGGCCGGCCGCTGGCCCAGCGAATCCTCAGCCAGGCCCGCGTCGACCCCGACAAGCGGGTGAAGGCCTGGAGCGAGGACGAGACGAGCCGGGTGCGGGAGATCATCGAGCGCGACCTGAAGGTCGAGGGGGACCTGCGTCGCGAGGTGTCGATGAACGTCAAGCGCCTGATGGACATCGGGTGCTACCGCGGCATGCGGCACCGGCGGGGCCTGCCCGTCCGCGGCCAGCGCACCCACACCAATGCCCGGACCCGGAAGGGGCCGCGCAAGGGCGTGATGGTCAGGAAGAAGCCGACGGCAGCCGCGGCCCCGGCGGCTCCCCGCAAGGCACCAGGAGCGTAAGTCATGGCCGATCAGCCAGCCAAGCCGGCGCGGAAGAAGGGCGGCAAGAAGCGGGAGCGACGCGAGGTCCGCACGGGCATCGCGCATGTCCAGGCGAGCTTCAACAACACGATCGTGACCCTCACCGACAAGACGGGCAACGTGGTGGCGTGGTCGAGCGCCGGCAGCGCCGGATTCAAGGGCTCGCGCAAGAGCACGCCCTTCGCCGCCCAGACGGCCGCCGAGCAGGCGGCCCGCAAGGCCATGGAATACGGCCTGAAGTCGGTGGAGGTCTTCGTCAAGGGCCCGGGGGCGGGCCGGGAGGCCGCCATCCGCTCGCTCCAGGCGGTGGGGCTGGAGATCACCGCCATCCGCGACGTCACCCCCATCCCGCACGACGGCTGCCGGCCGCCCAAGCGGCGGCGGGTGTAGGAGGCTGCCATGGCCCGCTACCGCGACGCCAAGTGCCGCCTGTGCCGCCGCGAGGGCATGAAGCTGTTCCTGAAAGGGGCCCGCTGCTTCACGGACAAGTGCGCCATCGAGCGCCGCAACTACGCGCCCGGGCAGCACGGCCTGAACCGGGGCAAGCTGACGCCCTTCGGCGTGCAGCTCCGGGAGAAGCAGAAGGCGAAGCGCATCTACGGGGTGCTGGAGAAGCAGTTCCGCCGCTACTTCGCGGTCGCCGAGCGGGAGAAGGGCGTGACCGGTGAGACGCTGCTCCGGCTGCTCGAGCTCCGGCTCGACAACGTCGTGCACCGGCTCGGGTTCGCCGCCTCCCGGCGGGAGGCGCGCCAGATGGTGGCGCACGGCCACGTCGAGGTCAACGGCCGCAAGGTGACGGTGCCGTCCTACCTGACCAAGGCCGGCGACGTGGTGCGGCTCCGGCCCACCTCGCGCCAGGCCGCGCGGGTGGACGACAACCTCAACGCCGGGCGCGGCCAGGTCCCGGCCTGGCTGGAGCTGGACGCCGGGCAGCGGCAGGGGATCGTGCGCAGCCTGCCCCTGCGCGAGGACATCCAGATCCCGGTCTCGGAGCAGCTCATCGTCGAGCTGTACAGCAAGTAAGGGGACGACGAGGCCGCCATGCCACGCATTCCGTTTCAGAAGCCGCGAAAGGTCGAGTGGGAGATCCTGACCGAGCGCTACGGGCGCCTGGTGGCCGAGCCCTTCGAGAAGGGCTACGCGCTGACGGCCGGCAACGCCATGCGCCGGACCCTGCTCACCATCGTGCCCGGGGCGGCCGTGACCTGGGTGAAGATCGACGGGCTCGCCAACCCCGGCGACCGGATCCCGGGCGTGGTCGAGAGCACGACCGACGTGCTGCTCAACATCAAGAAGCTGGTCATCCAGGTGCCGGCCCTCGAGCCCCGGACGGTGCGGATCGAGGCGACCGGACCCCGGGCGGTCACGGGAGCGGACATCCCGGAGACCCACCTGGAAGTCGTCAACGCCGAGGCCCACCTGTTCACGCTGGAGGCGGGCGCCAGGGTCGGGATGGAGCTCGGGATCGGCATCGGCCGCGGCTACGAGGCCGCCGACGGCCGCGCCGGCGCGGCCCCGGCCGGCGCCATCCGGCTGGACGCCGCCTACTCGCCGGTGACCCGGGTGGCCTACAACGCCGAGATGTCGCGCCTGGGCAAGATCACCGATTACGAGAAGCTCGTCCTCGAGATCTGGACGAACGGCGCCGTGAGCCCCGACGACGCCCTGGAGCGGGCGGCGGCCTTCCTCAAGGCGCACTTCAGCCCGCTCGCCGTCGGCGCCCCCGAGGAGGACGTGGAGGCCGAGGCCGGGTCCGGCGAGGAGTACCTGCGGGAGGCCCTGGCCAAGCCGCTGGAAGAGTTGTCCCTGACGGCCCGGGCGGTGAACGCGCTGAAGAACAGCGAGATCCACCTGGTGGCCGACCTGGTCCAGAAGACCGAGGCCGACCTGGAGCAGGTCAAGAACCTGGGCGACAAGTCCATCGACGAGATCAAGGCCGCCCTCGCCTCGCTGGGGCTGTCACTCGGCATGCGCATCGACCCCAACGTGCTGGGGGCGCTGGGGCGGGGAGGAGTCGCCCGATGAGGCATCGGCATCACCGCTACCGGCTGGGACGGGTCAGCGAGCACCGTACGGCGATGCTGCGGAACCTGCTCGTCTCGCTCTTCCGGCACGAGCGGGTGGCCACCACCGAGGCCAAGGCCAAGGCGGCCCGGGCCCTGGCCGACCGGATGATCACGCTGGCCAAGCGCGAGTCGCTCCACGCGCGCCGGCAGGTCCTGGCCATGGTGCCGGACACCGAGGTCGTGGGCCGGCTCTTCGACCAGGTCGCCGCCCGCTACGCCGACCGCCCGGGCGGCTACACGCGCATCGTGCCCGTCGGCGTCCGCCGCGGCGACGCGGCCCCCCGGGTGTTCCTGGAGCTGGTGGACCGCCCCCAGACCCGCCCCGACGGCAAGGGCAAGAAGGGGGAGAAGAAGGCCCGGGCCGACGGCGGGCGGAAGAGAGCGCAGGCGGCCGCCGCGGCTCAGTGAGGGCGGGCGGGCCCGCGCTCCTCGCCGGGGCGGCCGGGGCCCGCCCCCCGCTACCGCAGGTGCTGGCGGAAGAACGCCAGGGTGCGGCGCCAGGCATCCTCGGCAGCGGCCTTGTCGAAGACCTCGGGCCGCTCGTCGTTGAAGAACGCGTGATCCACGTTGGGGTAGATGTGGATCTCGACCGTCTTGCCGGCCTTCCGGATGGCCGCCTCCACCTCGCGGGCGTTCTGGGGCGTGACGTACTGATCCTTCTCGGCGAACAGGCCGAGGACCGGCCCCTGGAGCTTCGTGTAGTCCGGCTTGACGTTGGGGTGAATGCCGTAGAAGTCCACGCAGGCCCCGACCTTCGGATTGACGGTGGCGGCGAACAGGGCCAGCTGCCCGCCCATGCAGAAGCCGACGACCCCGACCTTCGGCCCCGACGCCCGGGCGGCCACGTGGTCCACGGCGCCCCGCAGGTCCTTCTCGGCCTGGGCGATGTTCAGCGCCATGAACAGCTTGCCGGCCTCGTCCGGCTCGCTGGCCGTCTTGCCGTGGTACAGATCGGGCGCCAGCGCCACGAATCCTTCGGCGGCGAACCGGTCGCAGACGTTGCGGATGTGCCCGACCAGGCCCCACCACTCCTGGATCACGACGATGCCCGGTCCCCGGCCGGCCGCCGGTGTGGCCAGATAGCCCCTGGTCGTGCCGCCGTTCGCCGAGAACTCCACCATGGTCCCAGCCATGAGCGCCTCCTTGCGGATCCGGATCAGGAGGGCGATGCCCCGTCGGTGACCATCGTCCGGGCGGCCGGCGCGATCTTCACCGCCGCCACGTGCCGGGCATCCGCCTCCAGCACCGTGATGGTGTACCCCGCGACGTGGAACTCCTCCCCGGTGCGGGGGATGCGACCCAGCGTGGCCAGCACGAGACCGGCCACCGTCTCGTAGTCCCGCTTGGGCAGCGTCCAGTCCAGCGTCTCGTTCAGCTCGTCGATGCTCGTCCGGCCGGCCACCCAGTACGAGCCATCGGGCAGGCGGTCGACCGCGGCCGGCGGGCGGTCATGCTCGTCCTGGATCTCGCCGACGATCTCCTCCACGATGTCCTCCAGCGTGGCGATCCCGGTCGCGCCGCCGTACTCGTCCACCACGATCGCCATGTGGATGCCCGCCCGCTGCATCTCCCGGAGCAGGTCGTCGATGCGCTTGGTTTCCGGCACATAGTACGGCTGCCGCATGAGCTCGTCCAGGCGGCGGGCCTCGGCGCCCCGGCGCAGCAGGTCCATGGCCGCCACCACCCCCACCACGTTCGTCTCGCGCTGCCGGTAAATCGGCAGCCGCGAGAAGCCCCGCTCCCGGATCAGGGCGATGGCGTCCCTGGGCGTGGCCGTGTCCGGCAGCATCACGACGTCCACCAGGGGCCGCATGATCTCCCGCACGGTCGTGTCGCCCAGCCCGAAGATGCCCCCGATCATCTCCGCCTCCTGCCGCGTCACGTCGGCCTCGCCCGGCTCCAGGCGGAGCAGCGCCTTGAGCTCCTCGCGGGAGGCCAGCTGCCGGGTGTCGGGCTCGGCCGCCCCCAGCAGGCGGAGACCGCCGCGGACGAGCACGGAGGAGAGGAACACCAGCGGGGCCAGCAGCACGGTGGCCCACTGCAGGGGCCGGAAGAGCCAGAGGATCAGCGTCGTGGCCCACTCCCGGGCCACCGCCTTGGGAATGATCTCGCCGAACACCAGCATCACCGGCGTGAGCAGGACGGTCACCGCCAGCGGGGCGTAGCCGCCCAGGACGGGCAGCAGCGCGAAGGTGGCCGCCGAGGACGCGATGATGTGCATGATCGGGACGCCCATCTTGGCCGTGGCCAGGGCGCGCTCGGGATGCTGGAAGGCGTGCAGGTACTCGGCCGCCGTGCGGTGGCCCTCCTCGGCCAGGTGGCGCAGCCGGAGCCGGTTGGCGGCCAGGAAGGCCATCTCGGCGGCCGAGAAGAACATGGTGGCCAGCACGCAGGCCGCGGCCACCCATAGCAGCCCGGTCATGCCGCCTCCTCCCGGCTCTCCTCGGGGGGATGCACGACGACCAGGACCTCGACCACCCGGGTCCGCTCGACCTTCTCCACCGTGACCGTGAACCGGGGCGTGATCTTCCGCTCGGCCTTGCGCGGCACGCGCCCGAAGAGATCCAGCACCCAGCCGCCGACGGTGTCGTAGCTGGTGTTGGCGATCCCGAGACCGGTGACCGCGTTCAGCTCCTCGATGGGGAGCTTGCCCGCGACCCGGAAGGTCGTGGCGTCCAGGCGCTGGATCAGCCGCTCGGGCTCGTCGTACTCGTCGGCGATCTCGCCCACCAGCTCCTCGAGGATGTCCTCCAGCGTGACCAGGCCCGCGGTGCCGCCGTACTCGTCGACCACGATGGCCAGGTGCAGGCGCTTGGCCTGCAGTTCCTGCAGCAGCACGTCGGCCCGCTTGGACTCCGGCACGAAGTAGGGCGGGTGCAGGTGCTGGCGGAGGTCGAAGCCGGCCGGCAGACCGTCCACGTAGGCCAGCAGGTCCTTCGTGTACAGGATGCCGACGATGACGTCGATGGAGCCCTCGTAGACGGGCACCCGCGAGTGCAGGTTCTCCCGCAGGGCGGGCAGGATCCGATCCAGAGGGGTGGCCACGTCCAGGCAGAACATGTCGGTCCGGGGGACCATGATCGAGCGGACCAGGGTGTCCTCCAGCTCGAAGACCCTGTGGATCATCTCGCGCTCCTCGCGCTCGACGACGCCCTCGCTGGCCCCGACGTCCACCAGCGTCCGCAGCTCCTCCTCGGTCAGCTCCGGCTCGGTGCCGGCCCGGGCGCCACCGATCAGGCGGACGACCAGCGCCGTCAGGCCCCCGAGGACCGCGCGCACGGGCCGGAGGAGGATGGCCAGCCACCGGACGAGGGGCCCGGCAACCTTCAGGAACCGGTCCGGCCGCTTGACGGCCACCGCCATGGGCAGGATCTCGGTCACCGAGGTCAGCACCAGGATCAGCAGGGCCGTCTGCACGATGGGACCGTAGCGCGGGCCGAACAGCTGGTCGGCCAGGGTGGCCGCGATGGCGGCGGCGCCGATGTTGAGGAGCGTGATCGAGACCAGCAGGGTGACCAGCAGATCGTGCGGGCGCTCGATCAGCGGGTCCTGGGCCCCCTGGGGCCGCTCGCTCCGCAGGCGGCGAAGGCGGGCCCTCCCCAGGGAAAAGTACGCCGCCTCGGCGCCGTTCAGCAGGGCCGACAGCCCGATGAGCGCCGCCAGCAGGAGGAGCGTCAGGCCGATGGCATCAGCCACCGCCGTCCCTCGTCACGAAGTGCTCGAAGCCCGGTTCCACCTCCACGGGCTGTCCGTGATCGTCCACGAAGCTGGCTGCCGGGGGCCCCGCCTCGATGCTTCCGATGGCGGTCAGGGCCGTTCCCGTCGCCTCCCGGAGGCCCGCCCGGACGCGCTCGAAGCTCGCTGCCTCGCACGTCAGAAGCAGCTCGTAGTCCTCGCCGCCGCTGGTGGCCCAGGCCAGCGGGTCCTGCCGCAAGGCGCGGGCGACGCTCCGGGTGGCCTCGGCCACCGGGATGCGGCCGAGAACCACCCGGGCCGTCACCCCGCTCTCCTCGGCGAGGTGCCGCACGTCGGTGGCCAGCCCGTCCGACAGGTCGATCATGGCCGTCACCGCGCCGGCGGCGGCCAGCCACTGCCCCTCCCGGGTGCGAGGCCGTGGCCGGAGATGCGCGCCGGTGAGCGCGGCCAGGGCGTCAGCCGCGATGCCGGCCGGGGCCTCGCGGCGCCCGAGCAGGGCCAGCCCGCCCGCCGCCCGGCCCAGATCCCCCGTCACCGCCACCACGTCGCCCGGGCGGGCTCCCGAGCGCAGCAGGGGCGGGCGGTCCGTCGTGCCGAGCACGCTGACGTTGACCATCCAGCCGGCCGGGGACGCGGAGGTATCCCCGCCCACCACCATGACCTCGTGCTCGGCTCCCAGGGCGGCCAGGCCCTCGTAGAACGCCTCCACCTCGTCCATGGTGGTTCCGGCCGGGCAGGCCAGGGCGACCAGGGCCCAGCGCGGCCGGGCCCCCATCGCCGCCACATCGGAGAGATTCACGGCCAGCGCTTTCCACCCCAGGTCAGCCGGCTCGGTGTAGCGGCGGCGGAAGTGCACGTCCTCGACCAGCAGGTCGGTGGTGGCCACGAGCAGCTCCCCGGCTGTCAGCTCGAGGACGGCGCAGTCATCGCCGATCCCGATCCGCACCCCGGCCGCGCCCCCGGGGCGCTGCCGCAGGGCGCGGATCAGCGCGAGCTCCGTCAGGCGTAACTCACCGGGTGTCATCGGGCCAGGAAGTTGCCGAGCAGCTTCTTCCCTTCGACCGTCAAGATGGATTCCGGGTGGAACTGCACCCCCTCGAGCGGATACCGCCGGTGACGGACGCCCATGATCTCGCCGTCCTCCGCCCACGCGCTCACCTCCAGCTCGTCGGGGACGGTGTCGCGGACGATGACCAGCGAATGATACCGCGTCGCGACCATCGGGTTGCTGAGCCCGCCGAACACGCCCCGGCCGTCGTGGGTGATGGCGGATGTCTTGCCGTGCATCAGCCGCCCGGCGCGGGCCACCGTTGCGCCGAAGGCGCGGCCGATCGCCTGGTGCCCCAGGCAGACGCCGAGGATCGGCGTGCGGGCGCCCAGGCGGCGAATCACCTCGATGGAGACGCCGGCCTGGTCCGGCGTGCCGGGCCCGGGGGAGATGACGATCCGGTCGGGGGCCAGGGCGGCGATCTCGTCCACGCCGACCTGGTCGTTCCGGACCACGCGCAGCTCGGCGCCCAGCTCCCCGAGGTACTGGACCAGGTTGTACGTGAAGGAATCGTAGTTGTCGATGACCAGGATCATGCGTGCCTGCCGGCCATCCGCAGGGCCAGGACGAGGCCCCGCGCCTTCGAGCAGGTCTCCAGCCACTCCGTCTTGGGGTCCGAGTCCGCCACGATGCCGGCGCCGACCTGGATCGAGGCGCGGCTGCCGTGACAGACGATGGTGCGGATCGTGATGCAGGAGTCGAGGTTGCCGGAATAGGAGATGTACCCGACGGCCCCGCCGTAGGGCCCCCGGCGCGTCGGCTCCAGCTCGTCGATGATCTCCATCGCCCGGATCTTGGGGGCCCCCGTCAGCGTGCCGGCCGGGAAGCACGCCTGCAGCACGTCGAGCGCGTCGGCGCCCGGCCGCAGGATGCCCACGACGTGGCTCACCAGGTGCATGACGTGGGAGTACCGCTCCACCACCATGAACTCGGTGACCTGCACCGAGCCCAGCCGGGCCACGCGGCCCACGTCGTTTCGCCCCAGGTCCACCAGCATCACGTGCTCGGCGCGCTCCTTGGGATCGGCCCGCAATCCCTCCTCGATGGCCCGGTCCTGCTCCTCGGTGGCCCCCCGCGGAGAGGTGCCGGCGATCGGCCGGGCCTCGATGCGGTCGCCTTCCAGACGCACCAGGACTTCCGGGGACGAGCCGACGACGGTCATCTTCCCCAGCCGCAGGAAGAAGAGATACGGGGAGGGGTTGATCGTGCGCAGCGCGCGGTAGACGGTGAAGGGGTCGGCCCGCAGGGGGGTGTCCAGGCGCCGGGAGAGCACGATCTGGTAGGCGTCGCCGGCTGCGATGTATTCCTTGGCCCGGCGGACCGCCTCCGAGAACGCCGTCTCGTCCATCGTGGACGAGAAGCCCTCCTCCCCCAGCGCCACCAGGGGGCCGGGGGGCGTCAGCGGCAACGGCGCCGGGGAGCGGACCGGGCGCGCCAGCTTCGCCAGGATCATGCCGATGCGCACGGCGGCCTGGTCGTAGGCGCGGTCGAGGCCGGCGGGACTTCGATCCCCGATGCGGGCGTTGGCGATCACGAGCAAGCGGTGGCGCAGGTTGTCGAAGACGAGCAGCGTGTCCGTGAACAGGAAGACGGCGTCGGGGAGGCCCTGATCGTCCCGGGATCGGGCCGGCAGCCGCTCCATGTGGCGCACCATGTCGTAGGCCAGGTACCCGACCACCCCGCCCTGGAACCTGGGCAGGCCCGGGACCGAGACCGGCTGGAACTCCCGCAGCAGGCGGCGGATGGCGTCCAGCGGGTTGGCGTCGGGGAGGCGCTCGACCACCCGGCCACCGGCCCGGCGCAGCGTGGTCCGCCCGTCCTTGGCCGTGAGGACCATCAGGGGGTCGGTGCCCAGGAACGAGTACCGCGCCCACTTCTCGCCGCCCTCCACGGACTCCAGGAGGAACGCGTACGGGCCCGGACGCAGCCTCAGGTACGCCGAGAGCGGGGTGTCGAGGTCCGCCGGGAGCTCGGCGAAGACCGGCACCACGTTGCCCTCCGCCGCCAGGGCATGGAACTCCTCCCGTGATGGCGACAGCGGGGGGATGGCCGGGCCGCCGGTACTAATACGCCAGTTGCCTGGACAGCCGGGGGCTCAGAGCAGCGCGTCCAGCTTCTTTTGCAGCTGCGCTCTGGGCACGGCCCCGATCACCTGGTCCGCCACCTTCCCGTCCTTGATGAACAGGATCGTCGGGATCGAGCGGATGCCGTAGCGGGCCGCCAGCCCCGGGTTCTCGTCCACGTTGACCTTGGCCAGAGTGACCCGGCCGCCGGAGCTCCCGGCGAGCTCCTCCAGTACGGGGGCGATCGCCCGGCACGGGCCACACCACTCCGCCCAGAAGTCCACCATCATCAGGCCCTGGCTGGCGACCAGCGCCTCGTCGAAGTTCTGCTCGGTCAGGTGGACGGTCGCGGTGTCTGCCATGCGGGCTTCCCTCCCTGAAAAGTCAACGGCTACGCTAACATGGCGAGCGCAGTCACGCAACCATTCCCCCGCCGGGCTGCACGGCCGTAACCCGGCCACCGCTTTAAGCTTGTCACTTTGACACCCCCGCATGGTAAGGTCGTTCACACGATGGTCGAACTGCCACGCGTCCTCGTCGTCGACGACGAGGCCTCCATCCTGATGCTCCTCAAGGAGGCCCTGTCGCAGTGGGGGTACCAGGTCCACACCGCCGGCTCGGCCACCGAGGCCCTGTCGCTGATCCGGACCCAGGTGTTCGATGCCGCCATCACCGACATCCGGATGCCGGACATGAGCGGCCTGGATCTGCTCCGGCAGATCAAGCAGCAGGACGAGTCCATCGAAGTGGTCATCATGACCGGGTATCCCACCATCGCCTCGGCGGTGGAGGCCCTGAAGGAAGGGGCCTACGACTACCTCTCCAAGCCCCTGATCCTGGACGAGCTCCGGCACCTCATGCAGCGGCTCATGGAGCGGCGCTTCCTCCGGGGGGAGGTGCACACGCTCCGCCAGCGCCTGGGCGAGGAGCTGACCGTCAACGAGCTGATCGGTGGCTCCGCCGCCATGCAGCGGGTCAAGGAGATCATCGGCAAGGTCGCGGTGACGGACTCTCCGGTCCTGATCGAAGGGGAAAGCGGGACCGGCAAGGAGCTGGTGGCGGCGGCCATCCACCGCCTGTCGGCGCGGGGCAAGGGGCCCTTCATCCCCGTCAACTGCAGCGCCATTCCCCGCGACCTGCTGGAGTCGGAGTTCTTCGGGCACGTGCGCGGGGCCTTCTCGGGCGCGGTCACGGATGCCCTGGGCCTCTTCCGGGGCGCCAACGAGGGGACCATCTTTCTCGACGAGATCGCCGAGCTGCCGCCGGAGCTGCAGGTGAAGCTGCTCCGCGTCCTGCAGGAGATGCTGGTGCGGCCCGTCGGCTCGACCAAGGCCTATCCGGTGGACGTCCGCATCATCGCCGCCACCAACCGGAACCTGGAGCAGGCCATGAACGCCGGCACGTTCCGGCAGGACCTGTTCTACCGGCTCAACGTGATCCGTATCCAGCTGCCCCCGCTCCGGGAGCGCCGGGAGGACATCCCCGCCCTCGTCAATCACTTCATCCGGCGGTTCAACAAGCGCTTCCGGCGTGACGTCAAGGGCATCACGCCCGATGCCCTGGCCGCCCTCAGCGTCTACGACTTCCCCGGCAACGTGCGGGAGCTCGAGAACCTGATCGAGCGCGCCTTCGCCATGGGCTCGCGCGACCAGATCACCCTGGCCGACCTGCCGAGCCTCACCGCCCGCCCCGCGATGGCGCCGGTGGTGAGCGCCAAGGCGGTGCCGACCCTGGCCGAGGTGGAGAAGGAGCTGATCCTGCGCGCCCTGGCCGTGTTCAACAACGACAAGGAGGAGGCCGCCCGGGCGCTCGGCATCTCGCGCCGGACGATCTACCGCCGGCTCAAGGAGTACGGCAAGCTCTAGCGCCTCTCGTCCACGCCGGCCGTCACGTAGCCCTCGAGCAGGTCCCGCGCGTGCAGCTCGGGGTCCCGCTCTGCCGGCGGGCCGTAGCCCCCGCCGCCCGGTAATCGCACCTCGACCAGCGCACCGGGGGGCACCACCTGCTCGGCCTTGGGGTTCGCCGGCGGTACGCCGTCCAGCAGCACCTCGCCCAGGGCCCCCGGCCCGCCGCCGAAAAAGCCGCGCGCCGGGTGCCGCGTGCGATCGCAGAGCACCGAGCAGACGAGCGGGCGGCCGGTCCGAGCCCGGAACGCGATGACCTGGCCGAGGCCGCCGCGGTACTTCCCGGCGCCGCCGGAGTCCTCCCGGAGCGCCTTGCGCTCCACGATGAGGGGGGCCAGGTTCTCGATGACCTCCACCGGTGTCCCCAGCACGCCGGAGGGGAAGGCGGTGGCGGACAGGCCGTCGCGGGTCGGGCGGGCGCCGGTGCCCCCGGACGAGAAGAACACATAGCTGAACCCCGCTCCGGCCTCGTCCTGTCCGCTCACCTGCACGCCCCAGATGTTGGCCGAGCCCTCGGCCATGACCCGGTCGGGCAGGGCCTGCCCGAGGGCCCCCGCCACCACGTGGGGCAGGAAGTGGCCGATCACGTGCCGGGCGGCGACCGGCGCCGGGTGGCGCGCGTTCAGGATGCTGCCCTCGGGCGCCAGGATGCGGAGCGGGCGGAAGGCGCCCTCGTTGTTGGGCACGTCGGGGCTGACCACCACCTTCACCCCGTACGTGGTGTAGGCCTCGGTGTAGTTCATCACCACGTTGATGCCCCGGCGGCTGGCCGGGGAGGTGCCGGCGTAATCGACCACGAGCTCGTCGCCCCGGACCTCGCATCGCGCCCGGATCGTGATCGGCTCGTCGAAGCCGTCGGAGGTGATGGCGTACTCGTAGACGCCGGGCCGGAGCGCCTGGATGGCCTGCCGCATGGCGCGCTCGGTGCGGCCGATGATCTCGTCCGCCAGCGGCTCCAGGCGCGTGAGGCCGAACTCGGCCATGAACTCCAGGAGGCGCTCGCCGCCCACCGCGCCGCCTGCGATCTGGGCGTGGAAGTCGCCCAGCACCATGTCGGGCAGGCGGACGTTGGCCCGGATGATCGCCATCAGCGACTCGTTGGGCTGACCGGCCTCGTAGAGCTTCAGCACGGGGATGAACAGGCCTTCCTCGTACACCTCGCGGGCCTCGGCCGACAGCACGTGCCCGCCGATGTCGGCCGTGTGACAGGTGGAGGCGAAGAAGGCCACGCACTCGTCGCCCCGGAAGACCGGCGTGCAGATCGTCACGTCGTTGAGGTGGCCCGAGGTCTTCCAGGGATCGTTGGTGATGAGCACGTCGCCCGGCCGCAGCGTCGGGAGCGGGTAGGCGGCCAGGAAGTGCTTCATGGCCAGCGCCATGGAGTTGATGTGGCCGGGGGTCCCGGTGACGGCCTGCGCCACCATGAAGCCGCGGCGATCGAAGACCCCGGCCGAGAGGTCGCCGGCCTCCCGGACGATGGAGGTGAACGATGTGCGCTGCAGCGCCGTCGCCTGCTCGTTGACGACCCCGATCAGGCGGTTCCAGCAGATCTCGAGCGTGATCGCGTCGAAGGCGGCCGGGCCGTCACTCATCGGGGCAGGTCCACGACGAGGGTCAGGGTGCCGTCCACCCGGCAGCGGGCGCCGGGGCCGATCACGGCGGTCGACTCGCGCTCCTCGACGATGGCCGGGCCGGGGAACTCGGCGCCGGGCTGCAGGGCATAGCGGTCGTAGACGGGGGTGGGGACGAATCCCCCCGCCTCGGCGAACCAGGCCGGCCGGGTGGACTTGAGGGCCGGCTGGGGCGGCGACGACCCCGGTGCGGGCGCCCCGGACTGTGCCTGCCCCAGCGCGACCGGCGGGCGGGGGCCGGCGACGGTCACCCGCCAGTTCAGCGCCTCGATGGGCACCCCCTGGGGCAGGCGCCGGTAGAGCGCCCGGTAGGCGGCCTCGAAGGCGGTCGTGATGGCGGGGAGGCTGGCCGGGGACAGGGGGCCGGCCGGAATCGCCGCCTCCACCTCGTGCCCCTGCCCGAGGTAGCGCATCTCCGCCACGCGCGTGATCGCGATGTCCGCCTCGCGCACCCCGGCCCGGGCCAGCCGGGCCCGGCCCTCGCCCTCCATCTCGGTGAAGAGCCGGTTGACGGCCGGCCAGTCGGCCGCGTCGAGGCGCGCCCGGTGCGTGCGCACGAAGTCGAAGGCCAGGGGCGCCGCCAGGAGCCCGAGGGCGGACATGGCCCCGGCGCCGAACGGCACGAGGATCCTCGGCACCCGCAGGATCTGCGCCACCTGCCAGCAGTGCACCGGCCCGGCGCCGCCGAAGGCGAACAGCGGGTATTGCCGCAGGTCCCGGCCGCGCTCGATGCCGTGGATGCGCGCCGCGGCGGCCATGTTCTCGTTGACCAGGCGGTGGATGCCCCAGGCGGCCTGCTCCACGTCCAGGCCCAGGGGGCGCGCCACGTGCTCCTCGACCGCGCGCCGGGCCGTCTCCCGGTCCAGCCGCATGCGGCCCCCGAGAAAGAAGCCGGCGTCCAGGTAGCCGAGCAGGAGATCGGCGTCGGTCACGGTGGGCAGCCGGCCGCCCAGGCCGTAGCAGGCCGGGCCCGGGTCGGCGCCGGCCGAGTCCGGCCCGACCTTGAGCAGGCCCAGTCGGTCCACGCGGGCGATCGAGCCGCCGCCGGCGCCGATCTCGATCAGCTCGATCACGGGCACGCGGACGGGCAGGCCCGACCCCTTGCGGAATCGATCGGCCCGGGCCACCTCGAACTCCCGCGCGATCAGCGGCGTGCCGTCGTCGATCACGCAGGCCTTCGCGGTCGTCCCGCCCATGTCGAAGGAGAGCAGGCGCGACTCGCCCCGCTGGCGCGCCGCCCCGGCGGCGGCGAGGGCTCCCGCGGCCGGACCGGACTCCACCAGGCGGATGGGCGTCCGCCGGGCCTCCTCCGGCAGGACGATCCCGCCCGAGGACTGCATGATGTAGAGCTGGCCGGCCAGCCCCAGGTCCCGCAGGCGGCGCTCGAGGTCCTCCAGGTACCGGGACATCAGCGGTACCACGTAGACGTTGGCCGCGGTGGTCGAGGCGCGCTCGTATTCCCGGATCTCGGGCACGACGTCCGACGAGCACGACACGGGCAGGCGGGGGGCCACCTCGCCCACGAGGGCCGCCAGCCGGCGCTCGGAGGCGGGGTTGACGTAGGCGTGGAGCAGGCAGATGGCGATGGCCTCGACGCCTCCGGCCACGAGGTCGGCGATGACCGAACGCGCCTGCGCCTCGTCGAGCGGGCGCAGGACGCTCCCGTCGGCCAGCACTCGCTCCTGGACCTCCCGCCGCAGATGCCGGGGCACCAGCGGGGGCGGTGGATCGATGAAGATGTCATACATGTCGTACCGGCCCTCGCGCCGGATCTCGAGGGCGTCGCGGAAGCCGGCCGTGGTCAGGAGGGCGGTCCGGGCCCCCTTGCGCTCGATCAGGGCGTTCGTGGCCAGGGTGGTGCCGTGCACGGTCGCGCGGACCTCGGCGGCGGCCAGCCCCGCGGCCTCCAGCAGGGCCTGGGTGCCCTGCTCGACGGCGTGCGCGGGGTCCTTCGGGGTGGTCAGGACCTTGCCGACGCGGAGGCTGCCGGTGCTCTCGTCCACCAGGACGAGGTCCGTGAACGTTCCGCCGATGTCCACGCCCAGCCGGGCCGGCACGGCCGCAGTGTACCACCCCACCTTGACCGCCTCGGCGCCGTTGCCCTATGGTGACGGCACTCGCCCCATCCGACGAAGGAGGCCCTGCATGAAGCGCACGGTAGCCCTCGTTCTGGCCGTCCTGGTTCTGGCCGCGGTGGTCGCGCCCGGGGAGCTGGGGGCCCAGCAGCGACGCCTGGTGACGATCGCCTCCGGCTGGGTGGTCGGCGTGTACTACCCGCTGGCCGGCGCCATGTCCCGCATCGTCTACAAGGCCAAGGACCTCAACATCCGCGCCACCGTCGAGTCGTCGGGCGCCTCGGTGGCCAACGCGCAGCTGATCGGCACCGGCGACGCCGACTTCGCCCTGCTCCAGAACGACATCGCCTTCTACGCCTACAACGGCCAGACCCTGGAGGCGTTCAAGGGCAAGCCGGTCAAGAACATGGGGGGCATCTTCAGCATCTATCCCGAGCTGGTCCACATCGTGGCCACCCGGGACTCCGGCGTGAAGTCCGTGCGCGACCTCAAGGGCAAGCGGGTGATCCTGGGCCCGCAGGGCTCCGGGACCGAGCAGAACGCGCTGCAGATCCTGGAGCTGTTCGGGATCAAGGAAGGGGACCTGGCCCGCGCGGAGCGCATCGACGCCGCCGCCGCGGCCGACCAGCTCAAGGACGGCCGGGCGGACGCCGCCTTCTTCACCACCGGCCTCGGCTCGGCCGTCATCGTGGACACCTTCATCTCCGGCAAGACCGTGATGGTGCCGGTGGACAGGGCCGACGGGGACCGGCTCCGCCAGAAGTACCCCTTCTACACGATGGAGACGATCCCGGCCGGCACCTACAAGGGGCAGGACCAGGCCGTGACGACCCCGGCCGTCATGGCCATGATGGTCGCCCGGCAGGATCTGCCCGAGGACCTCGTCTACCTGTTCACGAAGGCCATCTTCGACGACCTCAAGCAGTTCCACGCCGCGCACGCCGCGGCCAAGAACCTGACGCTGGAGACGGCGCTGAACGGCATGCCCATTCCGCTGCATCCGGGCGCCCAGCGCTTCTACCGGGAGAAGGGCGTCGCGCGCTAGGTCTCGCCGCCTCGCCGCGGCCGCGGTCCTCGCGGCCG
>JBBIIW010000012.1:0-21024 GCA_037446305.1 Candidatus Rokuibacteriota bacterium | reverse complement strand
GGCGGTGGCCGCCGACCTCGCCGCCGCCGCGCTGGGCACCGACACCGGCGGGTCCGTCCGCCAGCCGGCCGCCTTCTGCGGCGTGGTGGGCCTCAAGCCGACCTACGGGCGCGTCTCGCGCTACGGGCTGGTGGCCTTCGCGTCCTCGCTGGACCAGATCGGGCCCTTCGCCAAGGACGTGCTGGACTGCGCGCTGGTGCTGGAGGCCATCGCCGGCCACGATCCGCGCGACGCCACCTCCATCCCGGCGCCGGTGCCCCGCTACGCGGCCGCCCTCACCGGCGACGTGCGGGGGCTCCGGCTGGGCGTGCCCCGCGAGTACTTCACGCCGGGCATGGACCCGGAGGTCGAGCAGGCGGTGCGCGAGGCCATCGGGGTGCTGCAGAAGCTCGGCGCCTCCACGCAGGAGATCTCCCTGCCGACGACCGACTACGGCATCGCCGTCTACTACATCATCGCGCCGGCCGAGGCCTCCTCGAACCTGGCCCGCTACGACGGCGTCAAGTACGGCCTGCGGCTGCCGGGCGGGCGGGACCTGGTCGAGATGGTGAGCCGCACGCGCGCCGCCGGCTTCGGCGCCGAGGTGAAGCGCCGGATCATGCTCGGCACCTACGCCCTGTCGGCCGGCTACTACGACGCCTACTACGGCCGGGCCCAGAAGGTGCGGACGCTCGTCCGGCGCGACTTCGAGAAGGCCTTCCAGGCCGTCGACCTGATCGTGGCGCCCACGACGCCGAACGTGGCCTTCCGCCACGGCGAGAAGGAGGACCCGCTGGCGATGTACCTCAACGACGTCTTCACCGTCGGGGGCAACCTGGCCGGCCTCCCCGCCGTGTCGGTGCCCTGCGGCTTCACGGCCGCCGGGCTGCCCATCGGGCTGCAGCTGATCGGGCGGGCCCTCGACGAGGCGCGGGTGCTGCGCGCGGCCCACGCCTACGAGCAGGCCACGTCCTGGCTGGCGCGCCGCCCGGCCCTGCCATGACCGCCGCGGCCTCCTTCGAGGTGATCATCGGGCTGGAGGTCCACGCCCAGCTGCGCACGCGCTCCAAGATGTTCTGCGGCTGCCCCACCACGTTCGGCGCCCCGCCCAACAGCCAGACCTGCCCGGTGTGCCTGGGGCTGCCCGGCGTGCTGCCGGTCATCAACCGGCGCGCCGTCGAGTTCGGGCTGCGCACGGCGCTGGCCCTGGGCTGCCGCGTCAATCCCACCTGCCGGTTCGCCCGCAAGCACTACTACTACCCGGACATGCCGAAGAACTTCCAGATCAGCCAGTACGAGGAGCCGCTGGCCGAGGACGGCGCGCTGGACGTGGAGGTCGGCGGCCAGCGCCGGCGGATCGGCATCCAGCGCCTGCACCTGGAGGAGGACGTCGGCAAGCTCCTCCACGAGGGCGCCTTCGCCACCGCCCAGGCCAGCCTGGTGGACTACAACCGCTCGGGCGTGCCCCTCATGGAGACGGTGACCCGGCCGGACCTGCGCTCGCCCGAGGAGGCGGCCGCCTGGCTGCGCGCCTTCCGGGCGGTCCTCGTCTACCTCGGCGTCTGCGACGGCAACATGGAGGAGGGCTCGCTGCGCTGCGACGCCAACGTCTCCCTCCGCCGCCCGGGCGGGGGCGAGCTCGGTACCAAGGTCGAGATCAAGAACATGAACTCCTTCCGCAACGTGCAGCGAGCCCTGGAGTTCGAGGTGCAGCGGCAGGCCCGGCTGCTGGCCGCGGGCGAGCGGATCGTGCAGGAGACGCGGCTCTGGGACGCCGAGCGCGGCGTGACGGGCGCCATGCGCTCCAAGGAGTACGCGCACGACTACCGCTACTTCCCGGAGCCCGACCTGGTCCCCCTGGAGCTGGACCCGGCCTGGCTGGAGGCGCTCCGGGCCGACCTGCCCGAGCTGCCCGAGGCGCGTCGGCAGCGGTTCGTCCGCGCGTACGGGCTGCCGCCCTACGACGCCGACGTCCTCACCCAGAGCCGGGCGCTGGCGGACTACTTCGAGGCCGCCGTCCGCGCCTTCCCCAGCCCCAAGGCGGTGTCCAACTGGGTGATGTCCGAGCTGCTGCGGGTGGTGCCGGGCGACGACGAGCGCGCGCTGGCGAGCACCCCGGTCACCCCCGAACGCCTGGCCGGCCTGCTGCGCCTGATCGAGGACGGCACCATCAGCGGCAAGATCGCCAAGGACGTCTTCGAGCGCATGGTGCGGACCGGGGAGGAGGCCCGCGCCATCGTCGAGCGGGAGGGGCTCACCCAGGTCGCCGACACGGAGGCGCTGGGTCGCGTCGTGGACGAGGTCCTGGCCGCCAACCCCCGGCCGGTGGAGGACTACCGCAAGGGCAAGACGGCGGCGAAGACGGCCCTGGTCGGGCTCGTCATGAAGGCCACCCGGGGCAAGGCCAACCCTGCACTCGTCAACCGTCTGGTGGAGGAGAAGCTCACGAAAGGGTGAGGGCGGCCGCTATAATCGAACCGCCCGTCATGATTGAGCTTCACCGCGTCTCGAAGAGCTATGAAACGGGGCCGGTGAAGGTCCCTGCCCTCATCGACGTCTCCTTCCGGGTGGCCAAGGGCGAGTACGTCGTGATCACCGGTCCCAGCGGGGCCGGCAAGACCACCCTCCTCAGGCTGCTCTACCGGGAGGAGGTCCCCACCGAGGGCGAGATCGAGGTCCTGGGGCGATCGCTGAACGGGCTGGGTCGGGCCCAGGTCCGCGCGCTCCGGCGCTCCATCGGGGTGGTCTTCCAGGACGCCCGGCTGCTGCCGGACCGGACCGTGTACGAGAACCTCGCCTTCGTGCTGCGGGTGACGGGCACGCCCCGCCGGGAGATCACGGCCCGGGCCTTCGAGGCCCTGCGCGCCGTGGGGCTCAGCGCGCGCGCCCAGGCCTACCCCTCGCAGCTCAGCCAGGGCGAGGCCCAGCGGGCCGCCCTGGCGCGCGCCATCGCCCGGCAGCAGCCGCTGCTCATCGCCGACGAGCCGACCGGCAGTCTGGACGAGGTCATGGCCTCGGAGGTGCTGGGAGTCATCCGCGACATCTGGGCGGCCGGCACGACCGTCGTCCTGGCCACCCATCAGGCCCGCCTGGCGGCCGCGCTGCGCCGCCGCACGCTGGTCCTGAAGGCCGGCCGGGTGGTCAAGGACGAGGGCTAGGTGTTCGCCTTCCTGGTCGGCGAGGCCCTGCGCGACGTCCGGCGGGCGGGTCGGGTGGCGGTGAGCGCCATCGTGCTCATCACCCTGTCGCTGGTCGCCGCCGGGGGCTTCTGGATCCTCTCCACCAACCTGGGCCGCGCGGTGGCCGACTGGAAGGACCGGGTCCGCATCCTCGTCTACCTCCGCCGCGAGCCTGCGCCCGCCGACCTGCCCGATCTCGTCGGGCGCGTCCTGGCCATTCCCGACGTGGCCGCCGCCCGCTACGTCTCCAAGGACGACGCCCTCGAGGCGCTGCGGCGCGTGCTGGGCAAGGACGCCGGGGTCGCCGACTCCCTGCCCACCAATCCGCTGCCGGCCTCCATCGAGGTGACTCCCTCGGCCGGCGCCACGACGCCCGAAGGGGCGCGCGCCCTGCTGACGCGGCTGGCCGCCCTGCCGGAGGTGGACGAGGTGGAGGGGGGCGTCGAGTGGGTCGAGCGCCTGAGCCACTGGCAGCGCCTGCTGACGACGATCGGGCTCGGGCTCGGGGCGACGCTGGCGCTGGCCGCGATCCTCACCGTGACGACCGCGACCACCCTGGCGCTGCACGCCCGGCGCCGCGAGACCGAGATCATGCGGCTGGTGGGGGCCCCGGAGGCCGTCATCCGCCTGCCGCTGCTCCTGCAGGGCATGATCCAGGGCCTGCTCGGGGCCCTGCTCGCCCTCGGCGTCCTGATGGCGCTCCACCGGGTCGCCGCCCCGCGCCTGGAGCCGCTGATGAGCCTCACGTTCGGGCTGCCGCGGGTGTCCTTCCTCGAGCCGGCCGGCATGGTGGTCCTGGTCGCCGCCGGCGCGACCCTCGGGGCGTTCGGGGGCTGGCTGGCGCGAGGGCGGGGTGTGGCATGAGGCGTTCGGCCTACCTGGCGGTCGTGCTCCTGCTGGCCTGGGCCGCCGGCCTGGTCCCGGCGCCGGCGCCGGCAGGCCCCCGGCGGGACGACCAGCTCCAGGCCGAGCGGCGGCGCCTGCAGGAGACGCAGCGCCAGCTCAAGGAGGAGCAGCAGAAGGCCGCGGCCGCCCGGCGCCGCGAGTCGTCGGTCCTGGCCGACCTCGAGGAGATCGAGCGGCGGCTGGCCCAGAAGCGCCGGGAGGCGGCCCGTCTCGACCGCCGCATCCGGCAGGTCCAGGCCGAGATCGCCACGCTCCGGGGCGACATCGGACGGCTGGAGAACGACCGGGCGGACCAGGAGCGCGCCCTGGCCCGCCGGCTGCGCATCATGTACAAGGTCCACGCGCAGGGGGGCGCGCTGCCGCTGCTCCTCAGCGGGGACGACCCGGTGGAGCGGGCGGGAATCCTCAGGCATCTCGGGAACCTGGCGGCTCTGGACGCCCGGTTGATTCAAGAGTATCGTGGAACCTCCGAACGGCTCGCCGACCGCAAGACCCGGGAGGAGGCGCGCCGCAAGGAGCTGGCGAGCCTGCTGGCCGAGGCCCGGCGCGAGCAGGCCGAGGTGGACCGGGAAGGCGACCGGCGCCGGGCCCTGCTGGCGCGGGTGCGCGACGAGCGCGCCTACCACGAGCGCATGGTGGGCGAGCTCAGCGAGGCCGCGCGGAAGCTCGAGGCGTTCGTCCGCGAGCTCCAGGCGCGCCAGCGCCGGCTGGCCCGGCGGCCCCCCGCCGACGGGGCCGCGCCCCGGGTGGGCTTCGGCGGCCTCCGCGGCCGGCTGCCGTGGCCGACCGAGGGGCGGATCGTGGCGGCGTTCGGGCCTCAGGTCCACCCCCGGTTCGGGACCCGGACGTTCCGCAACGGCGTGGACATCGAGGCCGGCGAGGGGACCGAGGTCAGGGCGGTGTATGGCGGCCACGTGGTGTACACGGGCTGGTTCAAGGGGTACGGCAACCTGATCATCCTGGACCACGGGCACGACTACTACACGCTCTACGCCCACGTCGCCGAGATCCAGGTCGAGGAGGGCGACGAGGTGCAGCAGGGCCAGCGGATCGGCAGCGTGGGAGACACCGGCTCCCTGGCCGGGCCGCGGCTATACTTTGAAGTGCGGTACCAGGGCAAGCCACAGGACCCGACCGACTGGCTGCGGCAGGGAAGCTGAGGACCGGAGGATTTCTGGATGAAGAAGGCGTTCGTGATCGGCTCACTGCTCGTCGTGCTGACCCTGTCGCTCGGCGGCACCGTGGCCAGCAAGAGCACGGACAACGGCGCGACCTACGAGCATCTCCGCCTGTTCACGGAGGTGCTGTCGATCGTGCAGAACCAGTACGTGGACGAGGTCCCGCCCAAGGAGCTGATCTACAGCGCCATCAAGGGCACCCTGCGCGGACTCGACCCCCACTCCTCGTTCCTGGACCCCGACAGCTACCGCGAGATGCAGGTGGAGACGTCGGGGAGCTTCGGGGGACTGGGCATCGAGATCACGCTGCGTGACGACATCCTGACGGTGGTGGCGCCCATCGAGGGCACCCCCGCCCACCGGGCCGGGCTCCACTCCGGCGACCGCATCGTGAAGATCGACGGCATCGTGACCAAGGACATGCAGCTGGCCGACGCCGTCAAGCGGATGCGGGGCCGGCCGGGCACCAAGGTCACCATCAGCGTGATGCGCGAGGGCTGGCCGGAGCCGCGCGACTTCGAGATCGTCCGCGAGCAGATCCGCGTGCAGTCGGTGCGGAGCCACGATCTGGGCAACGGCATCGGCTACATCCGCGTGCGCCAGTTCCAGGAGCAGACCGCGCACGACATCGAGGCTGCGCTCGACAAGCTGACCAAGGGCGGCATGAAGGCGCTGGTCCTCGACCTCCGCAACAACCCGGGCGGCCTGCTGACCTCGGCCGTCGAGGTGACCGAGAAGTTCATCGACGACGGCAAGCTGGTCGTGTACACCGAGGGGCGCATCCGCAACCAGAACATGCGGTTCAGCGCCCACGCCAAGAAGGCGCTGACCAGCGCGCCCATGGTGATCCTGGTCAACCAGGGCAGCGCCTCGGCCTCCGAGATCGTGGCCGGCGCGCTCCAGGACTACGGCCGGGCGGTGGTGGTGGGCACCCAGACCTTCGGCAAGGGCTCGGTGCAGACCATCATCCCGCTCTCGGACGGCTCCGGCCTGCGCCTGACCACCGCCAAGTACTTCACCCCCAAGGGCCGCTCGATCCACGGCAAGGGCATCACGCCCGACATCGTGGTCGAGGCGCCCAGGGAGCCGGCCGGGGCGCCGCCCCGCCCGCCGTCGCTCGACCCGCTGGAGGAGCTGAAGAAGGACGTGCAGCTGCAGCGGGCCCTGGACGTGATCAAGACCATGCGGGTCCTCGAGCAGCGGGCGGGCTCCCGCTCGCAGGCCCAGGTGCGCGAGCCGGCCGCGGTCCGGTAGGCGAGGGGGAGGATCGGGAGGGCGATGTCGCCGTCGAGGGCATCGCCCTCCGCCGTTTCCGGCGGCTGAACGATGGTCGTGCTGGGGATCGAGACGTCGTGTGACGAGACGGCGGCGGCCGTCCTGGCCGATGGCCGGCGGATCCTGTCCAACGTGGTGGCCTCCCAGGACGCCATCCACGCCCCGTACGGCGGCGTGGTGCCCGAGCTGGCCTCGCGGCGGCACCTGGAAGTCATCACGCCGGTGGTGGAGCGGGCGCTGAGGGATGCCGGCGTCGGCCTGCCCGACCTGGACGGCCTGGTGGTGACCCAGGGCCCGGGCCTGGTCGGCTCGCTGCTGGTCGGCATCTCGGTCGCCAAGTCGCTGGCCTTCGCCCACCGCAAGCCGCTCGTGGGCGTGAACCACCTCGAGGGCCACATCTACGCCGCCTTCCTCACCGACGCCCCCCCGGAGTACCCCTTCCTGGCCCTGGTCGTCTCGGGCGGGCACACCGCGCTCTACCACGCCCGGCAGCCGCTCGACTACCGGCTGGTGGGCGAGACGCGGGACGATGCGGCCGGGGAGGCCTTCGACAAGGTGGCCAAGCTCCTGGGGCTGGGCTTCCCCGGGGGCCCGGCCATCCAGCGGACGGCCGAGCGGGGCGATCCCCGGGCCATCGCGTTCCCGCTGGCCCAGATGACCGACGGCGCGCGCGACTTCTCGTTCAGCGGCATCAAGACCTCGGTGTCGCTCCACGTCAAGCGCCACGGCCCGCTCGACCAGGCCCGGGTGGCGGACGTGGCGGCCTCGTTCCAGGCGGCCGTGGTCAAGATGCTGGTGCGCAAGACCGTGAAGGCCGCGCTGCACCTGGGGGTCAAGCGCCTGGTCGTCACCGGCGGCGTGGCCGCGAACGGGCCGCTGCGGGCGGCCCTGGCCGCGGAGGCGGAGGCGCACGGCTTCCGGCTGCACATCCCGCCGCCCCGGCTCTGCACGGACAACGCCGCCATGATCACGGCGGCCGGCACCGAGCGCCTGCGGGCCGGCGAGCGCGCCGGCCTGGACATGAACGCGATCCCGGACCTGGCCCTCGCCGCCTGAGGCCGGGGGCGCGCCCGTGAACTACGAAGCCGTCCTGGCCGGGCTCCCGGACGCGGTGATCGCGGTGGACCCGGCGCTGCACGTCGTCTTCTGGAACGCGGCCGCCGAGGAGCTGACGGGGAAGTCCGCCCGGCGCGCCCAGGGCCGCCTGCTCAAGGAGGTCGTGCCGGCCACCGCCTCCCTCGTCCGGCGCCTCGCCGAGACGCTGGCCACGGGCGAGAGCCGGTCGGAGGCGGACGGGACCGTCGACGCGGCCGACGGCCGGCAGATCCCGGTCAGCCTCGTCACGGCGCCGCTCTTCGCCCGCGACGGGAGCGTGGAGGGCGCCGTCGCCGTGCTGCGCGACGTGTCGCGGCTGCGCCAGCTGGAGGACGAGGTGCGGCGGAGCGAGACGCTGGCGGCGGCGGGCCGGGTGGCGGTGGGGGTGGCGCACGAGATCCGCAACCCGCTGGGCGCCATCCGCGGCGCCGTGCAGCTCCTGGCCCGGGAGCTGGGCGGCGACCCGCGCTGGCGCGAGTACACCGACGTGCTGCTCCGGGAGGTGGACCGGGTCAACCGGATCATCGAGACGCTCCTGGATCTGGGGCGTCCGGTCCAGCTGCGGCGGGCCCCGCTGAATCTCCACCAGCTCCTGGAGCGCGTGAGCGTGCTGCACGAGGAGGAGGCCCGCCGGCGCGGCGTGACGTTCGTCCGGCGCTACGATCCCAGCCTGCCCCCCATCCTGGGCGACGAGGACCGGCTGCTGCAGGTCTTCCACAACCTCGTCGTCAACGCCCTGGAGGCCATGGCCGGCGGCGGCCGCCTGACGCTCACCACGCGGGTCAGCCGCAACCCCGTCTACGGCAAGATGGACCTGGGCGCCGGGCCCCGGACCATGGTCGAGGCCCAGGTGGCGGACGAGGGGCCGGGCATCCCGGCCGCCGTCCGGGCCCGGGTCTTCGACCCCTTCGTGACCACCAAGGAGCGCGGGCTGGGCCTGGGCCTGGCCCTCTGCCACCGCATCCTCGACGAGCACCGCGGCGCCATCCAGATCGACTCGGTGGAGGGGCGCGGGACCGTCGTCACCTGCTTCCTGCCCGTGGCCCGATGAGCCCGGCCCGCATCCTGATCGCCGACGACGAGGACAGCCTGCGCTGGGTCCTGGAGAAGGGGCTGCGCGGCGCGGGGTACGAGGTGAGCGCGGTCAAGGACGGCCGGGCGGCGCTGGCGACGTTCAGCGCCGAGCCCTTCGACCTCGTCTTCCTCGACGTGCGCATGCCGGGACTGGACGGGCTGACCGCGCTCGAGCGCCTGCGGGAGATCCGCCCGGACGCCTGCGTGGTCGTCATGACGGCCCACGGCAGCATGGACACGGCCATCAAGGCCATGCAGCGGGGCGCCTACGACTACCTGGCCAAGCCCTTCGACCTGGACGAGGTGCTGCTGCTCACCGAGCGGGCGCTGACGGCCGCCCGGCTCACGCAGGAGGTGGCGCGCCTGCGCACCGGCCTGCAGGAGGTGCGGGAGTTCAGCGCCCTCATCGGCCGCCATGCCCGCATGCAGGAGGTCTACAAGGCCATCGGGCGCATCGCGGGGACCGACGTGACGGTCCTGCTCCGCGGCGAGTCGGGCACCGGCAAGGAGCTGGTGGCCCGGGCCATCCACCACTACAGCCGGCGCTCGGGCCGTCCGTTCGTGGCCGTCTCCTGCGCGGCCATCCCCGGCACGCTCCTGGAGGCCGAGATGTTCGGCCACGAGCGGGGGGCCTTCACCGACGCCCGGGAGCGCCGGCTGGGCAAGCTCGAGCTGGCCCACGGCGGCACGCTCTACCTCGACGAGATCGGCGACATGCCGGTGGACCTGCAGGTCAAGCTGCTGCGGGCGCTGCAGGAGCGGACGATCGAGCGGCTGGGCGGGCACGACCCCATCCCGGTGGACGTCCGGGTCGTGGCGGCCACCAACCGGGACCTGGAAGCCCTGATGCGGGAGGGACGCTTCCGCGAGGACCTCTACTACCGGCTCAACGTGGTGACGGTCCACCTGCCGCCGCTCCGCGAGCGGCGGCGCGACATCCCGCTGCTGGTCGAGCACTTCCTGGCCAAGTACGGCGAGGAGCTCGGGGAGCGCGGCATCGCCCCCGAGGCCCTGGACCGGCTGGTCGGCTACGACTGGCCGGGCAACGTGCGCGAGCTGGAGAACGTGGTCCAGCGGGCGATGGTCATGGCGACCGCCGGCGTGATCCTGCCCGAGCACCTGCCCATCGGTCCCGTCTCGGCGGCCGCCTCGGTGGCCGTGGACGCCAGCCTGGAGGAGATCGTCGAGCGCAGGCTGATGGACTGCATCCGGGGCCTGCGGGAGCGCGGCAGCGCCCGGCTCTACGACCTGGTGGTGGGCCTGGTCGAGAAGCCGCTGCTCCGGGCCGTCCTCCGCGAGACCGGCGGGAACCAGGTCCGGGCCGCCCAGATCCTCGGCATCAACCGCAACACGCTCCGCAAGAAGCTCACCGAGCACGGCATCGATCCCGACGCCCTCTGAGGCCCCGGCGACGGCCGCGGCGCCGGGCCCCCGGGACGGCGACGGCCCGCCGTTGCGCGCCGGCCGCATCTGTGCCAGGATGGCGCCCCCCAACTCACGGAGGTGGCCATGGCTCCGATCGCCCGCCGCACCTTCCTGGCCGGTACCGCCTCGCTCGCCGCCACCGCCCTGGCCGCGCCGTACGCGCGCGCGCAGAAGTCGGCGGGCATCTTGCGCTTCGTCCCTCACGCCGACCTCAAGATCCTGGATCCCATCTGGACGACGGCCTACATCACGCGCAACCACGGCTACATGATCTACGACACCCTGTTCGCCCTCGACGCCAACCTCCAGGTCAAGCCCCAGATGGTGGACCGGTGGACGGTCAGCAGCGACGGCATGAAGTACGCGTTCACGCTGCGCGACGGCCTCAAGTTCCACGACGGCCAGCCGGTGACGGCCGAGGACTGCGTGGCGTCCATCAAGCGGTGGGGTGCGCGGGATGCGGTGGGGCGGCTGATGATGGCGGCCGTGGGCCGCATGGCGGCCAGCGACCGCAAGACGTTCACGATCGAGCTGGCGCAGCCGTTCGGTCTGGTGCTCGACGCCCTGGGCAAGCCCTCCAGCAACGTGCCGTTCATCATGCCGGCCCGGCTGGCGGCCACCGATCCCAACGAGCAGGTGAAGGAGACCATCGGCTCCGGCCCCTACCGCTTCGTCAAGGACGAGTGGCAGCCCGGCAACCAGGTCGTGTACGTCCGCAACGCCGACTACGTGCCCCGGACCGAGCCCGCCAGTGGGGCCGCCGGCGGCAAGCGGGTGCATCTCGACCGGGTCATCTGGCGCTACATCCCGGATGCGGCCACCGCCAACGCCGCCCTGGCCGCCGGGGAGGTCGACTACTGGGAGAACCCGCCCCTGGACTTCGTGCCGGCCCTGGAACGGGACGCCAACCTGAGCGTGTTCGTGACCGATCCCCGCGGGACCCAGGGCTGGCTGCGCCCCAACCACCTGCAGCCGCCCTTCAACGACAAGAAGGCCCGCCAGGCCCTGCTGTGGATGGTCGACCAGGAGAACTACCTGCAGGCGGCCATCGGGCAGCCGAAGTACTACCGCACCTGCCCCGGCTACTTCATGTGCGGGGGAATGCCGTACGAGAGCACGGTGGGCGCCCCGCCCCGGCCGGATCTCGAGCGCGCCCGGCAGCTGCTCAGGGAGTCCAGCTATGACGGCCGGCCGATCGTGCTGCTGGATCCCACCGACATCGCCCTCCTGCACGGCGCGACGCTGGTGACGCGGGAGCTCCTCCAGAAAGTCGGCTTCAAGGTGGACCTGCAGGCGATGGACTGGAGCACGCTGGTGGCGCGGCGGGCCAAGAAGGACCCGGTCAAGGATGGGGGCTGGAACATCTTCCACACCTGGTCGATCGCGGCCGACGTCATGACCCCGGCCCTGAACGCCGGCATCGCCGGGACCTGTGACAAGGCCTGGTTCGGCTGGTACTGCAGCGAGCAGATGGAGAAGCTGCGGGGCGAGTGGGTGCGGACGACTGACGCCGGCCGGCGCCGGCAGCTGGCCGAGGAGATCCAGAAGCTCGCCTTCGACGAGGTGCCCTACGTGTCCTGGGGCCAGTGGGTGCTGCCGTCCGCCCACCGCAAGAACGTGCGCGGCGTGCTCCAGTTCGGCGCCCAGCTGCTGTGGAACATCACGGTGTGAGGGTCACTTCTTGAAGGGCTGATCGAAGGCGCCGTCCCAGTCCTCGGGGGGCGGCGTCTTCTCGTACGCCTCGCACCGCTGGGCCAGGGCGTGGGCCGGCCCGTCCTCGGGCCAGAACGTCAGCGCCTGCCGGAACAGGGCCAGGGCCTCGCCCCAGATCCGCTGCCGGTAGGCGTCGAGGCCGGCGGCGTAGGATCGCAGGGCCTTCTCCTGCTCGAGCGTGATCGGCGTGTCCGGCCCCCCCAGCAGCTCGTAGATCCGCGTCCTCTGCATCCGTCCGACCACGCGCACCGTGTCCACCTCGCGCAGCACGAACGCGCCGCCGACCAGGCGCGCGGTGTTCTCGCCGACCAGGATGTCGGTGCCGTAGATCTTGTTCAGGCCCTCCAGCCGGGAGCCGAGGTTGACGTCGTCCCCGAGCACGCCGTAGGCGAAGCGGTACCGGGAGCCCAGGTTGCCCACCAGCATGGGGCCCGAGTTGATCCCGGTGCGCGCGCGCAGCCGGGGCCGGCCGGCGCTCGCCCACTCCGCGGCCAGGGCCAGCCGGGCCTGGCGCATGGCCAGGGCGGCCGCGCAGGCCCGGGCCGCGTGATCCGGCTGGTCCAGGGGCGCGCCGAAGATCGCCATCAGCTCGTCGCCGACGTACTCCTTCAGCGTTCCCCGATGCCTGAAGACCTGCTCGGTGACCCGGTTGTAGTACTCGCTCAGCATCGCGGCCATCTCAGGCGGCGTGTAGCGCTCGGCGTTGGCGGTGAACCCTTCCAGGTCGCTGAACAGGACGGTGAGAACCTTCTCCTCCCCGCCCAGGCGCAGGCGCCCGGGGTCCTTCAGCATCTCCTCGACCACGAGCGGGGCGACGTACTGCCGGAACGTCTCCTTGACCCGCTTGCGCTGGCGCTGCTCGGTCACGTAGGAGTACGCCGTCAGGGTCGTGTAGGTGCCGGCCAGCCCGAGCAGCGGGTAGACCATGTTGAGCCAGACGCCCGCCGTGACGAACAGCCAGCGGGCGACGAGGACGTAGAGCGCGAACAGCGTGGCGGCGAAGGCCAGGCCCTGGAGCGGGCCGAGCTTCGGCAGCGCGACAGCGACGAGCGCGCTGATGAGCACGACCGCCAGCACGTCGTAGACCGTCGACCACGCCGGCTTGGCGATGAAGCGGCCGGTCAGGATGTTGTCGATGACCGTGGCCTGGACCTCCAGCCCCGGGAACAGCGGGCTGAACGGCGTGCTTCGCAGGTCGTGGGTGCCGATGGCGGTGGCGCCGACCAGGACCACCCGGTCCCGGAACGTGCCCGGCGTGAACCGGCCCCGGAGGACGTCGGTGACCGACACGTGCGGAATGGTCTTGGGCGGACCGAGGTAGTTGATGAGCAGCTGCCCGGCCTCGTCGGTCGGGATGAAACGGTTTCCCAGCTGGATGCCTTCCACGCCGTGGGGCCCGACCGTGACCGTGAGCGGAGGGCGCCCCGCGTAATGCCAGGCGCTCAGCAGCGCCAGCGGCGGAAAGAGGTGCTCGCCGGCCCGGACGATCAGCGGCATCCAGCGGAGCACCCCGTCCGGATCGCTCCGGAGACTGAAGAACCCCGAGGCGGCGGCGGCGGCGGTGAGGGGCTCGAGGTTGATCTCCGGTGCGTAGGCCTCGATGAGGGGCACGCCGGTGGCCTCCGGCGTGCGGTAGAGCACCCGGGGGTACTTCGACGGGGCCAGCCGCTCCAGGCGCCGCTCGATCTCCTCCGGCTCCAGGCGGTAGCCCAGGCCGGCCTCGCTGAAATGGAAGAAGTAGCCGAGCACCACCGTCGCCGAGGAGTTCGCGATGGCGGCGGCCAGGGCCCGGTCGTTGTCGGCATGCTTCCGGCGGGCCGCGATGAATTCGGCAAGGCTCCGGTCCTGCGCGGCGGACGTCTCCAGCTCGCGGGCCAGCTGGTCGAGCAGGGCCAGCTGGGAGTTCTCGTCCGGCTCGGCGAACGCGATGTCGAACCCGATCACCCTGGCCCCGTCCCGGGACAGGGCGTCGACCAGCGCGGCGATCGTGGACCGGGGCCAGGGCCAGCGGCCTTCGCGATCCAGGCTCTTCTCGTCGATCACCGCCAGGACCACCGCCGGGGAGGGCGTTCGGGGGCCTCGAGACAGGAACCGGAGGTCGTAGGTCTTGAGCTCGATGAGCTCCAGGAGCGGCACGGGGAGCCGCATGGCGAGGAGCAACACGCCGACGAGCAGAACCGTCGACGTGATACGAACATCGGGCCGCCAGGATGACCGCATGGCAGCTATTGCCCGGCCAGCTCCTCCTCGATCATCCGGACAAAGGCCTCCAGGGGCTGGGCCCCCTGCAGGTGCCGGCCGTTGATGAAGAAGGCCGGCGTCCCCTCGATCCCCAGCCGGGCCGCCTCGTCGATGTCGCGCTGGACGGCCTCGCGATGCCCACCCGCGGACAGGCAGCGCTCGAACGCCGGCACGTCGAGGGCCGCCTGCTCCGCATAGCGCCGGAGGTCTTCCGGCGCCGCCCGGGGGGCGTGCTCGAACAGCAGGTCATGGTACTCCCAGAACCGGCCCTGGTCGTGCGCGCAGCGGGCCGCCTCGGCCGCCCGGCGCGCCCGGGGATGCAGCGCGTCGATCGGGAGATCGCGGAACACGAGCCGGACCTGGCCCGGATAGCGCGCGAGGAGCTCCTTCAGCGTCGTCTGGACCCGGCGGCAGAAGGGGCAGTGGAAGTCGGAGAATTCGACCACGGTCACCCGCGCGTCGGCCGCCCCCCGGACCGGGGCGCCGTCGACCGAGACGGCCACGCGTCTGACCGGGGGCGCCGAAAGGCGAACGACGACCGTGGCCCGGGCCCGGAGCTCCTCGACGAACTGCGCGCGCCGGACCGTGAGCTTCTGCTGCTGCAGGTGGGAACGAATCCGCTGGCGGAGCTCGGTCTCCTCGCCGCGGAGGCGAGGCCGGTTCGCCTGGTGGAAGGCCTCGATCTCCTGCTCCGAGACCAGAGGGACCTTGCTGGTGACCTCGGCGTCGAGCAAGGCCGCGACGGACAGGCCCCGGCGCGCGGCCTCCTGCGCCAGGAGACGTTCGGCGATCAGCGCCTCGAGCTCCCGGCGCTTGAGGGCGTGGATCTGGTCCTGGAGCTGCTGGAGCCGGGGCCCGAGAGACCGTTCGAGCTCCTCGACGGTGATGGGGTCCCCGTTGACCTCGGCCAGCGGCTCGGCGGCCCAGGCCAAGGCCCCGCCGAGCGCCGGGACGAGGAGGAGACCCCAGAGCAAGAGGGCGTTCAATGCAGGCTTCTCAACCATCCTCCCCGGCGCCGTCGGACCGTCGTCCCCCGGCGCCGGGGAGCAGGCCTACTTCGAGATGCATCGAGCCGGATTCGGGCTCGGCGGGCCATAGCACGTGACCGTGCCGGTGCCGAACGTGATCGAGGTGGGGTTGTCCTGGAGAGGCTGGCCGTTCACGATGGGATTGCCGACGGTCACCTCGCACCCCTCGGTGAGCGATTGGATCTCCGACACCTGGCAGCTGCTGTCGTAGAAAAGCCGGACGAGGCACTGACCGCCGGCAGCGATCTCGTCGCGAGAGACCGGACAGGGCCTGAAGGGGAGTCCGGGCACGCCCGGGCCGGCGATCAGGCACGACTCCCGCGTCTTTCCCTTCGTGACCAGCACCGTGGAGATGCGGGGCGAAGACGGGGCCACGATCACGAGATCCGCCGGGACGTTCGGGGTCGGGTTCACGCGTATCGGGTACTCATGCCGCGCGTACGCCAGGAAGCCGGTCTTGGAGTCGCCCGAACTCGTGCCGGGCGGGGTCACGAACGCGCTCGGCCCTGCCGAGTCCAGATCCTGGTCGGCCGAGACCGCGAACAGGACGTGGTCGGGGGTGCCACCCCCCAGGTCGTCGATATCGTACCTGTAGCGGGCGCAGCTCTTTCCGGCATGATTCTCGCCGCAATCGACGAGGACCGGGAACTCGCCGCCCGGCCCCGGCATGGCCGAGACCTTCCAGCTGCCGCTCGGCGTCGTGCACTCCAGGGGCGCCGTGCCGACCGGAACCCCGGCTGGGCTGTGAGCCCAGCCCTCCGCGGCTACGCCCAAGGCAATGACAGCGGTGACCATGATGATATGCCCTCGGGTTCTCATACCCTCTCCTCTCTCGTATGCCCTCATGGAAGCGCCAGAGTGATCCGTCCAAAGATCATCCGGTCCGGCTGGATGGTGGGGTTGGCGAAGTCGGTCTCGTGATACCTGAACTGCTGATCGAAGACGTTCGCCGCGCCGAGCGTGATGAAGCCGTACCGCTTCGGCAGACGGTAGCTGACGGCGACGTCGGTGAGGATGAAGTCGCTCTTCCCTCCGTCGCAGCAGAGGAAGTTGCGCCGCTGGAACTGGCCGTGCTGGTTGTAGTACGTCGTCTTCAAGGCGAGGCTCAGTCCCGAGGGGTGGAAGACTCTGACTCCCAGGGGAACTTTGTGGGTCGTGACTTCCTTGACGCCGAAGCCGAAGTCCTCGATGCGATCGAGGCGCTCGTAGTGGTACTCACCGGTCAGGGCCACCCAGTGATGGGGGGTCCAGAACAGGTAGGCGCGTCCCAGCCGCTCCTTCCAGTCCTCGCGCCGGAGCTCGGTCACGGCCGTGACGGGATCGGTGAATGGAATCGGGACGTCCAGATCGCGCTGCGAGTACTCGACGCCCCCGTAGACGCTTCGTGAGAACTTCTGGTCCAGCGCCGCACCGTAGCGCCAGGCGTCGGTCGAGTCGAGGTCGTCGAAGAACTGGTTGAAGCCGGCGACCTGGGTCGGTTCGAGCGTCTGGTTCGAGACCAGGGTGCGCTTGAGCACGCGGAAGACGGCCGCGCGGACGGTCGTGGCCGGCGTCACGGTCCAGACCACGCCCACCTTGGGGTTGAACTGCTTTCGGGGCTCCGAGGCGAGCTCGGTGTCGACGTCGAAGAAATCGCCGCTGGCCCCGAGCGTGACGGTCACGGTCCGGAGGGCATTCAGGTAGGAGTAGAGATAGACGTTGGTGTGCCGGGTGTCGAGATCCACCGTCTCGACGAAGTCGAGCTCGAAGCCGGGAAACAGGACGAGGGTGAGATCGAGCGTCTGGTCTCGGTCGATATCGACGTGGCCCGCCCCGGCCACGAGGTTGACGCGCGGCGTGCGGAGCAGGTACTGGATCTCGCCGTTGGTGGCCCGCTGATCTCGGGATTTCACGTCCAGGGTGAACGTGGGGTCCTCGTCGTGGGCGACGTCGTCGCGGATCTGATGGATGAGGGAGACGAGGACGATGGAGCCGGGCGAGAAGGCGTGACGCAGGCCGAGACGATAGGTGTCCGTCTCCACGGTGCTCCGGAAGTTGGGAAGCACGTCGTCCTGGAAGAACCGGAGCTCGAGGTCCCCTCGCTCGATCTCCCGGTATCGGTATTCGGCCTGGACGCTCGTCGTTGGCGACAGCTCGAGCTGGAGAAAGGCGTTGGCGATCCGGTCCTTCTGGTCGGCGTTCACTCGCCACCCATCGGTGTCGAAGTGGCTGTACCCGAGGCTGAACGAGAGGCGGCGGTAGATGCCGCCGAGAATGGCCTCGCCCGCCCACGTGTCGTTCTCGCCGGCGAGGGCCGTCGCCTGCAGGGTCACCCCGTCCCGGTTGAAGAGCGGGTTGAACTCGTTGAAGGAGAGCGACCCCGGGCCGCTGGCGCTGAGGAGGAAGAGGTTGCTCTCCGCCAGCCGGGGCTGGATGGGCGTCATGTTCAGCGGCTGCAGCAGCTGCGACTGGAGCAGCTCGCTGACCCGGGCGATCTCGTGACGGGGCAGGATGGCGTAGGAGTCGGCCAGGAACCGGTGAGCCGAGAAGTTGGTGGGGTCGGTGTTGACCGACTTCCAGCCCTCCACCAGCGCCAGCGGCTGGAAGCCCAGATCGCTGTAGATGCGCGCCTGCGCGGCGCTGCGGGCCGCCAGGTCCTCGTCGAGCAGGAGCCGGGAGCGGTAGACGGCCCGGTTGTCGTTCAGCGCGATCGCCTCCTGCATCGCCTGCAGGGCTTCCACGGGACGGTTCGTCGTCTGCCTGGCGATGGCGTCGTAGAAGCGAGGCGTGGGGTCGTTCGGATCCAGCTGCCGGGCCACCGCGTACTCGCGCTCGTCGAGGCCGGTGCGCTTCTCCTCGTAGTACGCCTTGCCCAGGTAGCTGCGGACGATGGCGTTGCTCGGGTCCAGGCTGGCCGCGGCCTCGATCTCCCGGCTGCCCGCGTTCAGGTCGCCTTCCCGGATCCTGGCCAGTCCGAGCCCGAGCCGGGGCAGGGGATCGGCCGAGTCCAGGGCGATGGCCCGCTCGAACGCCTCCTTCGCCTGCCGGGTCTGCACGCGCATCAGGTAGGCGTAACCCAGCACGGTCTGGGTGCGGGACAGGGTGGGCTCCAGCGCGGCCGCTCGCTGGGCCGCCTGCAGGGCCCGGTCCAGCTCGCCGAAGGACGCCCACAGCTCGGAGAGCCGGGCCCAGGCCAGCGCGTTCTGCGCATCCAGATCCACCGCCCGCTGCACGCTGGCGCGCGCGCCCTCCAGGTCGAAACGCGCCTGCTGGGCGTAGGACAGCGCGATGTGGGCGGTGGCCGAGCTGGGGGCCGCCCGGCCGGCCCGCTGGGCCGCATCCATCGCCCGGTCCTTGTCGCCCTGCACGACGGCGATGATCGTCTGGAGCGCCAGCGCGTCGGCGTTGTCCGGGGCCAGCTGCAGGGCGCGCGCGATGTCCGCCTGCGCCTCGTCGACCCGGCCGACGGCGAGCAGCAGATGGGCGCGGTAGGCGAAGAACCGCGGATCGGTAACGGTGGCGGGGACCGTGGCGATGGCATCGAAGGCCCGCTGGAAGTCCCCGCCCCGGGCGTGCTCCAGGGACTGCCGGACCATCCCGCGCCAGTCGGGGCCGGCCGGGAACTCGTCGGGCCTGAAGTGGAGGACGGGCGGGTAGTAGAGCGCCCAGTGGACGGCGTCCCGGGGCCGGGCGACGACGCGCAGCCCGGGTGCCCGGCCCCGCTCGGCCACGGCCGACTGGCCGCTCGTCAGCGTGAGGCTGCCGGCCTGGTTCTCGGCCAGCACCGTGCCCTCGAAGATCGTCAGGAGCGTGCGATCCGGCTCGAGCGCGATGAAGAACTCGGTACCGCGGACGCCGGCGATCGTGAAGGGCGTCTGCACTTCGAGGCTCCGGGGCCCCCGGCTGAAGAAGTGAGCGGCGCCCCGCAGCAGGTTCACCACGCCGGTCCGCTGCTCCTTGACGGGCTCGAGGGTCAGCTCGGTGCCGGCGTTCAGGCGCAGGACCGACTGGTCGAGCAGCTGGAGGTCGGCCCGGCTGCGCTCGCCGACCCGGATGGTGTCGCCGGCGGCGTAGGTGTCATGAAGCTTGACAGCCTGCCAGACGGTCTGGCCCGCGCGCCGGGCCTCGACGGTGCCCTGGACCGACACCGCCCTGGCGATCGACGCGGACGTCGTCTGGGCCGCTAGCGCACCGGGGAGGAGCAACACGGCGAGGCACGCGGCGAGGGCGCGATTCGGGAGGCGAGCAGGTGCGGAGGTCATGTGGCTCCCGGTCTGGAAGTGAACTCCGGATACCCGCCGGGCTCGCCCGCCGAGGACGGACGACGCCCCGGGTCACCGCGCTCGGACATCGACCATCGCCCCCCGCTGTCGCCAGTTCACCGCCGCCGACACGCCGGCGAGAAGGACCGGTGACAAGTCGGGCGAGTATGGCCGGCGGGCACCGCTCTGTCAAGGACTGAACCGGCTCTAGATCGTCAGGCACATGCCGGGGCGCCGGCGAGCGCGGAGCCGCGGCCGGGGAACGCCGTGCTCAGGCCGGCCGGTAGAGCTCCCCGCCGGCGGTCCGGAACTCCTCCGCCTTCTCGCGCAGCCCGACCTCGATCGCGCGCTGCTCCGCCACCTCCCGGCGCGCCGCGTACTCGCGCACCTCCTGGGTGATCTTCATGGAGCAGAACTTGGGGCCGCACATCGAGCAGAAGTGCGCCAGCTTGGCCCCCTCGGCCGGCAGCGTCTCGTCGTGGAAGGCGCGCGCCGTCTCGGGGTCCAGGGAGAGGTTGAACTGGTCCTGCCACCGGAACTCGAAGCGCGCCCGGGACAGCGCGTCGTCCCACTCGCGGGCCCGCGGGTGGCCCTTGGCCAGGTCGGCGGCGTGGGCGGCGATCTTGTAGGCGATGACGCCGTCCTTGACGTCCTTCCGGTTGGGCAGCCCCAGGTGCTCCTTGGGCGTCACGTAGCAGAGCATGGCGGTGCCGTACCAGCCGATCATGGCGGCGCCGATGGCCGAGGTGATGTGGTCGTAGCCGGGGGCGATGTCGGTCGTGAGCGGCCCCAGCGTGTAGAAGGGCGCCTCGTGGCAGACGGCCAGCTGCCGGTCCATGTTCTCCTTGATCAGGTGCATGGGCACGTGGCCGGGGCCCTCGATCATCACCTGGCAGTCGTGCTCCCAGGCGATCCGGGTCAGCTCGCCCAGCGTCTCCAGCTCGGCGAACTGCGCCTCGTCGTTGGCGTCGGCGATGGAGCCGGGCCGGAGGCCGTCGCCCAGGGAGAAGGCCACGTCGTAGGCGGCCATGATCTCGCAGATCTCGCGGAAGTGCGTGTAGAGGAAGCTCTCCTGGTGGTGGGCCAGGCACCACTTGGCCATGATGGAGCCGCCCCGGGACACGATGCCCGTCACCCGCTTCGCGGTGAGGGGGATGTAGCGGAGCAGCACGCCGGCGTGGATGGTGAAGTAGTCCACGCCCTGCTCGGCCTGCTCGATGAGGGTGTCGCGGTAGAGCTCCCAGGTCAGCTCCTCGGCTCGGCCGCCGACCTTCTCCAGCGCCTGGTAGATCGGCACCGTGCCGATGGGCACCGGCGCGTTGCGCAGGATCCACTCGCGGGTCTCGTGGATGTTCCGGCCGGTGGAGAGGTCCATGACCGTGTCCGCGCCCCAGCGGATGGCCCACGTCATCTTGTCCACCTCCTCCTCGATGGAGGAGGCGATGGCCGAGTTGCCGATGTTGGCGTTGATCTTCACCAGGAAGTTCCGGCCGATGATCATGGGCTCGGACTCCGGGTGGTTGACGTTGGCGGGGATGATGGCCCGGCCCCGGGCCACCTCGTCGCGCACGAGCTCCGGCGGCACGCCCTCCCGCAGGGCGACGAACTCCATCTCGGGGGTGATGTCGCCGCGCCGGGCGTAGTGCATCTGGGTCACGCGCCGCCCGGGGCGGGCGCGCAGCGGGCGGCG
>JBBIIW010000011.1:0-21104 GCA_037446305.1 Candidatus Rokuibacteriota bacterium | reverse complement strand
GTTTTCATGCTTCAATGGGGCCACGACCTCTCGGTCGTGGAATCCGCCCTCGCCGCGGCCCTCGTATTATCGCGCGTTTAGCGCCTGGGCCGCGAGCGCCCGGGCCCCGAACGCTCGCCGCGCGGCCCGGCCTGACCGACCACATCGCCGCTGCGCCTGGATCTGCCCGAAAACTCTGCCATCTCGGGTCAGCGAGCGCCTCCCGGCGGGACCGCACAGACCTCGCCGCTCGAAGCCCGCGGCCGGGACAACGGCACCTTCGACCTGTTCGGTTGTCAAGGAGCGGCCCTACACGATCTTGTATCGGCGCCGGGTCGGAATCGTGGCCGTTCCCAGCGTCCGGATGCGTCGAGCGGCAAGCCCCCGCGCCGGCCCCAGGTCGATGATCGCCAGCGAGTCATCGGAGGCCTTGACGACGCCCAGGAGCGCCTCCTCCATCAAAACCTGCTCGGCCGGGGACAGCTCGCACAGGAACACAGAATACTGTAGCGGATCTCCATAGCCGAGCATCGTGCCGTGGGTTCGGCGCAGCCGCGCGGGATCCCTGACGTCGTAGCAGACGAGCAGCCGATGCCGGGGGCCGTTCATCGCGTCGTGAATGCCCGGTAGGCGGGCAGTTCGCCCGCGACCGCGCGCGCCAGGAGCCGGGCCTGGACGAGCAGGATCCGCCGGTAGCTCACAGCATACCCGAAGAGCGGGTGCCGGATCAGCGCGTCGAGTCGTTCCTCGAACGCCGCGATCACCCGTCGCCGCGCGTCGTTCTTCAGGGCGCAGGCCGGCCCCCGGCGGAGGAAATCGCCCGCGCCGACCATCGCCGTGTTGACGAGGGTCAGGACGACGGAATCGGCGACCAGCGGTCGGAATTCCTCGGCCAGATCCAGGGCCAGCGACGGCCGGCCGTATCGGAGCTGGTGGTACAGACCGCGGTGCGGGTCCAGGCCCACGGCGAGCAGCGCGGCCACGCACTCCTTGACGAGCAGGCTGTAGAGAAAGGACAGCAGGGCGTTGACCGGATCAGCCGGCGGCCGGCGCACCCGCGCCCGGAAGTCGAAGTCCAGCGGGTCCCGCAAAAGCCCGCCGAAGTGCGCGAAGTAGGCGCGGGCCGCCGCCCCCTCGACGCCCAGCAGCTCGTCGGCGGAGGGAGCCTCCTGGGCCCGCCGGGCGAGTCGGGCCAGCTCCCGGAGGGCCGGCGCGACGTCCTCGCGCGCGTTGCGCCGCAGCAGCGTCCGCTGGTTGCGGACCTTCCCCACGACGAACGCCCGCGCAAAGGCGAGCGACGCCGCGGCGTCGTCGGCGACCCGGTACTGTCGGACGCGCAGCTCCACGTTCCGGTGAGGCACGCCGCTCGTCACGGCGGCCAGCCAGCCGCCATAGGTCAGGTGGAAGATGGGGATCTCCCGCTCCGCGAGACTGCGGATCGCCTGGGCGGAGACCTGGGCGTTGCCGAACAGACAAAGGTGGGAGGCGTCGAGCAGTCTGACCACCTCCTCCGTCCCATCGGGCCGCCGTACGGTGAGGCGCTCGCCGCGCTTGCCGACGGACGCCCCTTGCTCCACGACGTAGACGGGGCCGGCGTCGTCCCGAGCCGGCACCAGGCGACGCACGTCCTCGAGCGGCACGCCCCGAAGCAGGTTGACCTCGTCGGGCAGGCAGATGCCCGCCAGCGAGCACCGGGGACACTTCGGGCTGTCTACCAGCGGCGGCGGCGGCAGCGCCTGGACGGCGACGCGCCGGGCCTCGCGGGCAACCTCCACGACACGGTGGCGCAACGACTCCTCGAAGGGTACGAGAAACCGCTGGCGCGTGGCCGCGTAGTACAGGACGCCCGAGGAGCAACGGTAGCCGTTATCCTCCAGGATCAGCCCCTGGGCGCAGAGCTGGACGCGGTCCGGCTCCCACGGTCCGTCCCGTCCCGGCGCCCCCTTCTTGTAGTCCACGGGCCGGACCTCGCCGCCTTCGCCCTCCAGGAGGTCGATCCGCGCGATCAGCCCGAGGCGCATCGAGGAGAGCAGCACGCCGGAGGCCGCGATGCGGTCGCCTGGCTCGAGCTCCGTGGCCGGGGGCAGGCCCCCCTGTTCGCGGTCCACCCGCCGGTGGACGAGCCGTCCGGCCAGCGTGTCCTCGCTGTGCGCGAACTCGGCCTGCACGTGCTCGAGGAAGAAGAGGCGCGGGCAGTACACGAACTCGTTGAGCATGCGCGCCGGCAGCAGCGTGTCGAGCTCGGGCGCCCCGTCCGGCGTTCCCTGCTTGCTGAATTCCGTCAGCTCCATCGCGAGCACACGGCCCGGGCCGGGCTGAAGTTCCTGTAGTAACCCTCCTCGATCCGCCTTGCCCGGTAGACCGCGACGATCCCGCGGGCGGAGAGGACGTCGCAGTCGGGACGCGGGTCGCCGAGCTCGCGCGCGCCCAGGAGCGACCGGACGACGTCGGCACCGACCGGCGAGTCCCAGAGCGGCCACGTGAACCACCGCTGCCTCCGCCGTTCCTCGTCCTCCTCGCGCCACCCCGTCGCAGCAAGGCCCCGGCCGGTCGGCGCCGACGGACAGAGGGCGAGCGCACGGTACGCGAGAAGGTTCGCCATCCACACCGTGCGCGCGCCCTCGTCGGACGGGTCCCGATCCAGAAGCGCGTAACGGCGGTCCTCCAGCGGATCCCATCGCAGCGAGAGCCGCTCGTCGCGGTACGCCCATGGCTCGAACAGCGACTGGTAGACCCGCTCGGCGCTCACCTTGTTGATCAGCTGGCGCACGATATCGAGGAACTCCTGATGTCCCGCCCCACTCACGAAGCAGAACGGGGTGGGATCGATCGTGTCGTCGTTCCGGCCCCGGCAGGCGTCGCTGCCGAACGCGGCCAGCATGTCGAGCGCTTCCCGCCCTGCGTGTCCGGCGTCGGCCAGGAACCCGGCCGCGTGCTCCCGGTACTCCTCCGGCGTGCACTCGATACGCACGCCGATGGCGAGTTCCGGCCGCGGCACGGCCCGCCGCAGCGCCTCGAGCCACTCGCGCCGCCTGGCCTCGTATTCCTGCTCCAGGGGGCGCAGTTCGCGTCCTTCAGCCTCGGCGCGCTGGCTGCGGCCCAACCGTCGTCGCCTGATCTCCTCCCGCTTCCGCTTGATCGCCGTTCTTGCCCTCTCCATTCCCCGCTGTGCGGTCTCGCGCGCCTGCTCTGCGTCCGCCGCCACCGGCTGCCCGCGCAAGCCCTCGGCGACCGCCTCGGCTAGGGCACGCTCGTCGGCGGCCCCCGTTCCCTCGAGCACCGGAACCCACGTCCGGCCTTGCCGCCACCGGAGCCGCGCGCCCGTGACTCCGCGCTGGACCAGCGTCACCAGCGTGCCGAGCGCTGCCAGGAATCCGAGGGGATTGGTGCCGTCGAGAGCCGGCAGCTCGAACGGTCTGTCGCTCATGGTTCAGCACCGTCCTGGGAGGCGGCCGTCAGGACCACGCGGCTCCCGTACCAGTCCGCGAGGCGCAGGACGGCTTCGAGGTACGCCAGACCCCACCACCCGTGGCGGCGCGTCAGGCGCCAGAACCGCTCCGGGACGGCCGAGTCGAGACGGTGGGGAGGCGGCAAGGCTCGCCGCTCGTCCGCGGCCAGCTCGATCCGGACGCCCCCCAGGGCGCCGGCGACGGCCGGTGGCTTGTCATCGGTGCAAACCGGGGCGAAGGGCCGTCCGTACCCGTGGTGGCCGGCCACGAGGTGGAGGACCAGATCCCGCACCCGGGGGTCGGCGGGGAGCTCGGCGTGTCGCTCGACGAGCTGCGCCGAGAGCATCTCGTGGCGGAAGTTTTCCGGCAGCCCGCACGCCTCGCGGATCGCCCGGCGCCGCGCCGGCGACGGCGGGATGAAGGCCGACTTGGCCAGGGGACGAACCGCGGCGGCGGCCGCGACCTCGTCGCCCTGGTGCAGGAGCAGCTGAAACCGCTCGTCGAGCTTACCGACGTCGTGCCAGTAGGCGGCCGCCTCGACCGGGCCGCGCAGGCCCTCGGGGAGGCAGGCAGCGGCGAGCCGTTCCGCCGCGCGGCGGACGGAAGCCGCGTGGTCATCGAGCGCCACTTCCTGGGCGCCGGCCGACATGAGGTCGTCGTCGTCGGCGAAGAGATCAAGTTCGCCCACCTCGGCGACAGGAGCCGCCCGCGACAGCAGGGCGACCCCGCCGTCCGGGTGGTCCTCGATCCGGCCGGCCCGCGCCAGGCGCAAGAGCGTGATCCACCAGTCCGGCGGGCCGGGCGGCGCCTCCTCGCCCTCGGCCCGGTAGTCCAGCACCGCCTGGATCGCGTCCTGGAGCGCGTCCCGGGTCCGGGCGGGTGATCCGGCCACGGTCAGGAGCTCCGCCACCGGCGGGCAGGCGAGCCAGGGACCGAGCACGTGGCGATGCAGCCGGACGGCAGGTGGCTGGCCGGCGCGCTCGCGGGCTCGCTCCCACACGTCGAGCGCCTCGGCGCCCAGCGCCTCGACGCCGGAGGCGTGGCCAAGGCCGGCCATGCCGTACGCGGCAGGCACGACCACCACATCGCCGGGCGCGATCTCCCGGGCGTCGCGGACCACGCGAGACCGGTCGCGCCCGTGCCACACCAGGCACGGCCGGATCCGCCCCGCGCGGTCGTCCGGCATCCCGTCCGCACCCTCCACGTCCGCCGAATCGTCGATCACCGGGCGGTCGGCGAGCCACGTCCGGACACGCCAGAGCGGCGCCTCGAGCATCTCGCCGCTCACGGGTGGGCAGAGGGCCACCGTCTCGGCCCAGGCCCCGCTGTTCTCGGGCGAGAGGTCGCACCGCCACACGACCGCGACCTGGGGCGGGCCGGCTCTCCCGTGCAGGTAGAGCGAGACGTCCGGCTCCGGATGAGGCGGCGGCGCGGTCTGGCACAGCAGGTCCAGGTGCGCGGGCAGCAGCACCGGGGCGTCCTGCGTCGGTGCCAGGAGCGGCGAGAGGTCGTCCGCCTCCCGTACCCTGGCCTCGAGAGCCTCCACGCCGAGGTCGACGACCCGCCGCCCGTCCTCTTCCCGTGCGCCGTCCCACAGCCACGCCCACGTCCGCCGGAGCGCCTCCCCGTAGACGGGATCGGGCTCTTCGCCTCCGAGATCGGCCTCCCGCGCCAGGATCACCGCGGGCGCCGGCTCGCTCGCGCCCAGCCGGGCCAGCCGGCCGAAGCGCTGCCGGAGGGCGTCGAGGCTCGCGCACTCGGTGACGAGGGCGTCGAAGCTGAAGTCCGCCCCGACCTCGAGGCACTGCGTGGCCACGACCACGACCGGCCTCCCGGGCTCCTCCGGGCCGCTCGCCTTGAGGTACGGGGTCCAGCGCTCGACCAGGCTGTCGCGGTCGAAGGGGCGCATCCGGCCCGTCAGCAGCACCACGTCCGCCGCGTCGCCGAGCGTCGCCGCGAGGCGCCCGGCGGCGGCCGCGGCCGTCCGGACACGATTCACCATCACGGCCACGCGGCGCCTGCCCGTGCGGACGAACCCGGCCGCGCGCTCCGTGGCGTCGATCACGAGCGGGTCGTCCTCCGCATCGCCGTCGCGTCTCTCCTCGCCGGGCGCCCTCGCGCCTCGCTTCCCCGGGCGCCGCCCCCCGACCTTCACCAGCTCGGCTGGCTTGGACGCGCCCAGCCGCCGGCCGAGCTCCGGATCGTCGAGCGCCCGTGGACGCACCGCCCCGGGGAAGACGTCCTCGGCGGGGACGTCCGGCGGCGGCGTCGCCGACATGACCACGAAGGCGAAAGGCGTGCACACCGGCGCCTCGGCCCACGCGGGCCCGCGGTACCGGGCGATCGCCCGGAGCGTCTGCATGAACGGCACCGCGCAGTGCGCCTCGTCCAGGAAGATGAGGCTGTCGTTCGCCGCGAGCCCGGCGAAGATGGGCGCCGTCAGCAGGCTGTGGCCGTACCCCCGGAAGAGCAGCCGCGAGCCGAGCTGGTCCACCGTCGACGTGATCACCGCGGGCTGCGAAGGGATCCGCGCCCAGCCGTCGTCCCTGAGGATCCCGCCCCGGAGCCGACCCACGGCGAGTGGACGGGCGGTCCCGGAGAGCTCGCGCAGGCGGTCGGCAACCTCCTTGAGGGGCCCGCCCGTGGCCGCGGCAAGAGCCTCGGCGATCCTGCGAGCGCGCTCGAAGGCCCCGTCGACCACGATCCGCCGGTCCACGACGAACCAGATCCGCCGCGGCGCCGTGCGCCCGGCCAGCGGCCAGTGGGCCTGGGCGGCGAGGGCCCACACGGCGATGTCGATGCACGCCGTCTTGCCGGAGGCGGTGGGCAGGTCGAGGGCGGTCGGCCAGCGCCCCGCGCTGACCCGCTCGGCGAGCATCGCCTGCCACGGGAAGGGGGCGTGACCCCAGAGCGCCTCGAAGAAAATACCGAACGAGGTCAACACGGCCCGGTGGCTACATGACTGGCGCCATGACGCCCAGCCCGAGGAAGCGACCGTCACCGATAACGAGCGGGCCGGACGTAGGTTCGCGGAACGTGATTTCCACGTGCCAGAGGCGATGCTTGTCGAAGCGGGTCCCCTCGGCGAACGATTCTACACGCGCCCCCTTACCCTCGAACGGCTCGCGCTGCACTCGCATGGTTTGCACGGCAGCTCGGACGCCAGCATGGCGTAAAGCCTGGCGCACCGCCACCGCCGCTTGCACAAGCTCCGTAGAACGCTCCTCGCCTCCCTTTGCCTCCTGGAATCGCCGCGCAGGGTCGATGCGGCGGCGGCGTGCTTGTTCCGGCAAAGCGGCGGGCGTCACCGTGCGCCACACCCAGTGACCTCCGTCGTCCGCGAGACCGTAGTGACGGCCGACCCTCTCGTCCTCAGTTCGTGTCAAGACCGCCCAGATCTCCCCAGTCATGTCGCCCACATCCAGACCGGAGAACGCCCAGTGGACGTCATCGGTGCGAAGCGGACAAGTCGGCGGCACTTCGACCAGCACACGCCGAATCTCGCGGTCGGCATGGACGTGTCCGATCGATGGCAAGGGAATGATCCGGACTCGGTCCTCAGGCGGGCCGTCGTTCGTCCCATCGGGCTTGCGGCCCAGGAGCACGCGCTCCACATCGCCGATGCTCCCAGGCAACGCCCTTTTCAGGCACTCCACCGCGCCATCGCGCAGCCTAACGACGAGGGCAGTGGCGCGCGTCAGAGGCCACGGTGCGAAGCTTCCCTCGGTGGTTCGGCTCCGCAGCTCGTAGAGCTGTCGCGAAGGCGGGCTGTCGTACGGGGTTTGCTGAAATCGGGCTCCTGGCGGTCTGCGAAAAACCACCCTCACCGACTTGCCTTCTTTAACATATCGGAGTCGCTCACCAAAGGCTCGGTAGCGACGATCAAGGCTTTCGAGTGATCCCGGACAAGGGGACTGGAGCGTCGCGGCGCCTTTTGCCGCCGAAGGGCGGAACAGGCGACCCGGATGCTTGGCGAGGAAGTCGTCAAGTGCTTGGTCATCCAGGAGCTCACCCCAGGCCCAAGCCATGTCGATACCTCGCCCGAGCTGGTAGAGGCGCTCGGCGAGCGAGCAGATTTGACGCGCCAGGTCTTCATCGCCTGAACCTCCGCGCACTGGCCACACGTACACCAGGGGAACCGCCGCGTCGAACAAATACGGTCGAAAGACCTTGGTCGCGGTCCGAATTCTGGTCATTTTCAGCGGATCGCCGGCGATCGCGTCGCTGTCGTTGTTCGGCATGTAGAAAAGGACGCCACGCTCGGCCTGCCGGGCAACCGGCGCGGCCACGAGCGGCGGCTGCTGCCTTTCGACCCATTCAAGCGCTGCTCTCTCCGTATTCGCAAGCCGGCCGCCGAGGCCGGCCCCTGCGACGAGAGCCTGGAATAGCCGCGCAGGCGAGGGCGGCCAGTCGCCCTCCCCGTGATAGCGCCCGTCGTGCAGGCGAACGTAGAGAACGAGTGCGCTCATCGTGGGTTACTCCGGCTGCGACTCCTCCTCCTCGGTCTTCTTTGCAAGTAACTTCTTGGCCTCCTCGGGGTTGAACTCGTACTTGAGGTTGGGCGTCTTCCCCTCTTCCTTGGGCCACTTGTCTCCGAACACTTCCGGCCACCTCGAGCGCCAGTGGCCAGCCGCAGTCTTCACGTACTGCGCAATCGTGTCTCGCTTCAAGTCCACCAGCCTCGCCCCACCTCTCCGAGGCACCTGGTACCATGCGTCGCCATTCTCGGCGTAACGGAGCAAGCAGCCCTCGCGGAGAAACAGCTCGATGTCCGCGGTGGCGGCCCAGAGCGAGAGACCGAGGAGGTACTTGCGGATCGCACTCGTTTCGGCACCGTCGGCACCATCCCTTCCTCGAAGACCCCGCAGCGCCACGAGATTCACCGTAACCTCTCGCTCGATACGGCCTCCATCCTTGACCAGCACCCCGCCGAGGACTCGCGCGTCAGGATTCGGCTCGCCGTCCCGGTACTGCGATATCTTCGTCTTGCGAAACGTCGCGGGCGCGTCCTTCAAGCCGGCGGTCGACAGCTTCTTCACCTTGTCTTTAACCGCCTTCTCCAATGCCTGTTGCTGCTCCTCGTCGAGCAGCTTCCAGACCGAGTTGAACTGCGCGGCCGCGTGGAGCCGCTCGACGTCCCAGGCGCGGATGACCGAGCGAACGAGTCGCGGGCGCTTCTCCCCCGTCTCCCCGCGCGAGTCCCAGACCCCGAACACAAGCGACGTCGGGGCGATCGCGCAGAGCCGCCCCGCGTCTCCCTGCTGGAGCTTTTTGAAAGCCGGCGCGATCAGCCTCACAAGGTCGGGTGAGGACTGCACGACCGCGTCCGCGGCGCGGTGGGCGAGGTCTAGCAGTGAGCGAGTAATCTCACGCGGCTGCTTGCACTTCTTGTTAGCCTTCTTCTGGTCGTCAGCGTTGCTAGCACACTCGTCGCACTCCCCGCACGCTTCCTTGCGAATCACAATCTCGATCTGCGGCACGAGCCACTCGTTGGGATCCTTCGCCTCTGACATAAAGATCGGCTCAAGGCGGTTCGCCTGCGACCCGACGCTGTCGATCGTCGCGACGCGCGTGCCATCGGACAGCGTGTCGATGTTGTAGCCGATGTCGGAGTAGGTCGGCGGGAAGATGATGCCGCTTTCCTCAGCTGGCAGCAGCGTCTGCCTAAGGCGTAGCGCCACCGGGCCATCCGGCTTCGTGGCCCAGTCATCGAGTACTTGGTCGGTCACCGACGTCATGTGGTTGCCTCCTCTCTTACGTGGTTCATCTTCCTGTCGCCGCCTTTCTTGGTTTCCTCGTGTTCAACAACGAAGCGTCGGATGCGGCCACATCCAACCAGTCCGCCGATAACAGCGCGCGCGAGCACCGGAGGTAGCCAACGATCCCAGACGCAGTAGGCGAATCGGTTTGAGTCCAGTCGCTCGGGCCTCGCCTGCTCCAATCCAAGGATCGCAAGCAGCTCGCAGATCGGATAAGTGGCGACCCTCACATCCAGACCGCCCTTGACCCCCTTCCTCAGGCTGTCGGGCGAGAACCCGCCGTGAATCGGATCAACGCTCCCTCGAGGATCAAGCCGGAACAGAGATTCCGTCCAGGCATGCTGGTTGAAGGGATCGGCTGCCATTCGCTTTGTTTCCCATTGTCTTATTGCGTCCACCGCATTCTTGAAGCGGATATACGCGGAGTTCCCGTTCGTGGATTTCTTGAATGTCGTTGCGAACCGTGATGAGCCGTCTGCCCAGAAGCCGAAGGTAAGCTCGCATTTTGTCCCGTTGCGCCAGCCACGAAGAACGCCAGGCAGATCGGCGGCTTTAGGATCCCTGGAAGCCGCGATCCCTTCCAGAACTTCAGTATCGCCGCCGTCGCGCTCCTTGAGATCGCAACGAGGACTCAGCCACTTCACTTGCGCCGTCTTCACGAACTCCAGAACCACTTCGATCGGATTTGCGTTCCCCCCGGTTTCGATGTGGAACCACTCACCGGCATCCGGCCATTCAAAGGATCCTCGTGCATTGCCCAGCAGAACCTCCGCCGCTTCGAGGAAGCCCATGCAGCCGAAGACTTGCGAGGGATTCAAGACATCGACGGGAATCGACGCCCGCGCCATCACGTGCCTCCTCCGCCGGTAGCACGGGCATCGTTGTCACGCGACGCCTGCTGATCGGCCGCTCGAAGAAGCGCCTCCCACCAGGCGAGCCCCCACGGGCCCCAGCGCTCCTGCAAGCGTACGAAGCGCAGGGCGACCTCGGCGGCCTTCTCCTCGACGGCAGAGGGCGCTGCCCCCTCGCAGCCGCTGGTGCCGATCACCGGCCGCGCAAACCCGTGGTGCGCCGCGATCAGATGGAGCACGAGGTCCCGGTCCTCCGCGGAGAGTTTCTTGATCCGCTCGTCGCCCTCGACCCGAAGGAGCGATCCGAGCTCGTGCCGGTAGCCGTCGAGGAGTCGGTAGTCGATGGGACCTTCTGTCTTCGCGTACACGCCATCCTTCGACGCATGGAACGCGCGCTGCCATCGCACCGCCCGCTTGCCTTCGTCGTGAAGCCTCGCGGCGAGCGCGAGCAGATCGATCCACTTAGCGCCGAGATCGAGCGTCCTCGCCAGGCACCGGGCGCGCTCTTCGGCCCACGACTCGTGCTCATCCAAGAGCTGGGGATGCCCGGCCGAACGATCCTCCTCGGTCGCCGCATCGTGCTGCCACTTCTCCACGATCAGCCAGCGAGTCGCCTCGCCGTCCTCGGTCACTGCCGACGCGAAGCGGAACCGCTCGCGCCACTTCCCCCCTCGCGGCACGGCCGGGGGCGCCTCGACGCTCCGCACCCGGAACCCCACAGCACCCTCGCCAAGCCAACCCCCCCCGTCGTCGGCCGTCGGAGGTGCCTCGGTATGGGTCTCGTCGAGAAGCCCATCGTTCAGTCCAGCTAGGCGCGCGTCGACTACCAGGATCGCGCCTGCGAGGAACCTCTCCAGCTCGTTCTTGTCCTTCTTGGGTGGATCGAGCTCCGCGAGCCTGAAGGCCTTCCGCAGGCCTCCGTCGGCGTCCAGGGCGAAGGCGACCACGTCCTCACCGCGAAGGCGAGACTCCTCGGTGGCCTTGTCCTGCGCTGCTTGTTGTCTTCGCACGCTCTCCGCACGAGCGGCGATCCACTGCACGACCCGGAACGTCTCGGTCTCCAGCAGCTCGCTCGTATGCAACGGGGCGGCCTCGAAGAAGTCTTCGATCTCCTTCTCGCGGGGCGTCGGACCAGCCTCGCGCACAGGAAGGTGCTTTCGCCAGACCACGGCGGTCTGTGGGGGATCATCCTGGATCCAGCCTCGCAGCCATGGCTGGATGGCCGGGCGTCCCGTGTGCCTTTCGAGGGACGTCATCGCCCAGGCTTCGACGAGGGGCCGTGTCAGCGCGGGACGGAGAGGCTCGGGCGTCGTCGCGTCTTCGAGGATCTTCTGCAGGTCACTGTCAGTCGCGGCGCACCTCTTGAGATCGTGCAAGGTGCCGGGGCTCACGTCGGTGGTTCCGTCGGCATGCAGCGGAAGGCGCTCGATCACTTTGCCCACAAAGCCCAAGCGCCGAACCTCGTCGACCATCTTCCGCTCTTTGTCGGTAAGACCTTCGCCTCGCTTCTCCTTATCCAGCGCCTGTTGAGTCTTCTTATCCGGCTGCTGCTGGAGCAGCACGATCTTGGCTTTCCCTTCGCCGCGTCGGTTCACGCGACCGAGGCGCTGCACCATCCGCTCCCACGCCACGAGGTCGCAGACCATGTGATCGGCATCGAGGTCGACGCCCACTTCGCCCGCCGACGTTGCGAAAAGGAACACGGGGCCCCTTCGCTCGACCGTGCTCCCCGCGATGAACCCCAGGCTTTTCAGCCGCTCCTTCGCGCCCTCACGTTCGAACACGCGGCGACCACCCACGAAAAGCTCGGTCTTGGCGCCCTTGGCGAGCCTTTCGACCGCTTGTTTGGCCTTCCGCGCCACCTCACGACTGTCGGAGTAGACGAGGACACGCACCGCATTCTTGCCTTCCTCCGCGAGCGCCCAGGCCTGCTTCGCCAGCGCGTCCTCGATCTTGGTCTCCGTGTTGAGCACCTCGACTCGCAGCGACTTCTTCGCGTTCAGCCGTCGCTTGACGACCTCGTGTTCGAAGTCCTCCCCCGTCAGCCCGGCCGCGTGGTCGCCTCGTACGCGCCCCGTGGCCGAGAGGGCGAGCAGCCGGAAGGGCGGGACGCATTGCTTGCCCTCCTCGTTGCGCGAACGCAGTGCACATTCCGTCGCGACGGCTCGCAGGAGATGCTCGAACGGCGGCACGAGGTGTGCTTCATCAAGAACGACCAGGGCATCCGCGCCCAAAAGACCAGCATGATATGGCCGCATCTTGCGGGACACGCCGTAGCCCTCGAACAGAAGGCGCGAGCCGATCATGTCCACCGTACCCACGATGATCGCGGGAGCGGCCGGGTCGTCGAGCCACTCGCGGTTGTCGATATATTGGCCGCGAAGCGTGGAGATTGGCAGCGACCGATCGTCCCGAAGGCCGAGCCTCCTTTTCAAATCCTGATCGTCATCGACCACCCGTCGCAGCCGTAGCGCCTCATCCGTAGCCTGATCCACGACCGCACGCCGATCGACGATGTAGATGAGACGCCGCGGCAGCTTCGCGTCATAAGCCCTTGCCACAAGCCAGACCGCCATGACGCCTGTCTTGCCGAGCCCGGTGGGTATGTCGAGTGCGGAGGGGATATTCCCCTGGAGAAGGCGATCCAGCAGGTTCGCTTGCCACGGAAAGGGCATCTCGTTTGGTGCGAGGCCGAGCGCCGAGCGAAGCAGTTCCCTCCGTTCGGAAACCCTCGTCGCCCTGACCTCCCGAACTGTCATCGCGACAATTCCACGTCGAGCGGCCGGCACACCCCATACCCCCGATACCGCCCCGCCCCGATCAGCACGGGCCCGCGCACCGGCTCGTCGAACACCAGGATCGCGTGCGCGTGGCGCCGATCGCCCCCGTCCTTCCGTCGCAGGCGCGGGAAGACGTGGGCGGGTGGGACGCCGAGGTGCGCCGAGACCGGCGTCACCACGACCTCGCGGGGCCGGGGGAGCCCGGCGGCCCTGCAACCGGCGGCGATCATCTCGGCTACTTCCTGCTGATACTCCGCGCGGCCCTTCGCCTTCGGGTGCCGGTCGAAGGCGACCGGCGTGACGGTGGCCCAGTGGGTGGCGCCGTCGGGGTTCGCGGTCCAGGTCTCCGGGCGCAGGGTCCACGGCGGCCGTGCGCTCGGATCCCGCACCAGGCCCCAGACCCCGAGGCCGCCCAGCCTGAGCTCGGACACCCGCCCGAGCGCGCGGAGCACCTGCCGCCGCGTCTCGGCCGCGAGGGCGGCCGGCAGCGCCGCGCCGAGGCCCACCAGATGGCCGTCGGCGTGGGGGTGGCCGACGAAGGCCATCGGGACGAACGCGAGATGGGGCGTCTCGAGCGGGGCCCCGTCTCGGCCGTGCCCGCTGACAACTGCGCGCGCGGCCTCGGGCAGGTCGTTCGACTGGCTCACGAGCGCCTCGCGCCAGCGCTGCACCACCTTGAGTGCCGCCCGGAGGCCCAGGGCCGCGAACGGCCCGTCCCGGACCTCCAGCGAGAAGACGACGAGGTGCGGACTGAAGACGCTCCCGGGACACCCCGCCGGCTCCGGCGACGCCGGGCGCGCGTACCCCTGGTCGCGTGGGACGCTCGGCCGCAGCCGGAGCGGCGGCCCGTCGCCGAACTCCTCCTCGAGGCGCTTCCTGGCCTCGCGCTGCGCCCGCACGTCGCGGCCGTCCTCGGCGGCCCGCACGAGCGCAGCATACCTCTCGACCGCCTCGGCGTTGAACCGACGCTCCAGGTCCTCGAGCGTGCCGGGCCCGGGCACGCGCAGGTAGACCTCGGCCCGATCGTCGTCCGGCACCCAGTTCACGTCGCGCACCTCCTCCGGCCCTGCCAGCCGCGCCTGGACCAGGGACATGGAATGGCCGACACGGGTCACCTTGCGGCAGAGGCTCTCGAGAGCCCCGGCAATCTCCGGTTCCACGGCCGCCTCGCGCCAGACGAGGTAAGCGGTGTCGTCCTCCAGCCACGCCCGGGCGAACGTGCGGGCCTGGCGGCCGCGCGCGAGCTGCGGGATCGACTGGATGCTCGCGGTGGGCGGCTTCGTCCGGTCGCCCGCCTTGTCATTGATCGGCACGTAGTGGGTCACGACCGCGCGCGGGGCCGCACCGGGCGCCCGCAGGTGGGGCGGCGGCAGGCGCTCGAGCCAGAGCAGGGCGCGCCGCTCTGCGGGATCGGCGCCCGTCTCGAAGTGCGCCGCCGCCAGCGCCATGAACACCCGCGCGGGATGCGGCGGCCACTCGGGCCGCTCGCGATCGTCCGGCGCGGCCGCCGCGACGAACCCGTTCAGGTATCGCACCGCCAGGGCCAGCACCCTACGATGCCTCCGTGCCCTTCTGCTTGGCCTCGATCTGGCTCAGGCGCACCAGCTCGACCAGCACCCGGGAAGGCTTCAGCACCAGGCGCTGCTCCGGCCACGACAGGCCCCGCTCCCGCGCCTGCGCGACGGCCCCCGCGAGGAGGCCGATGGCCCCCTCGCTCGTCAGCGTGTACTTCCCTGGCTCCGCTCCCGGCCGGTCCAGCAGCTCCCAGCTCATGGGTCCGTCGGGCCACAGCAGGCAGCGCGAGCGGAGGTCCCCTCCAGCCTCGAAGGCCAGCGTCGCCGCGGCGAGGCCCAGGGCCGCGAGGACGGTTCGAGCGGCCACGTCCACCTCCGGGTCCGCCTTGCCGCCCAGGGGGAAGCGGAGGCGCCGCAGGCAGATGAGCGACAGCGTGGTCGTCTGCTCCGCGTAGTCGATGGTCAGGCCGGCGTTGGGCGACTCGAACGGCACGCTCGAATGACCGAGCTCCGAGGGGCGGACAGCCCCCCGCTCCCGACCGGCGGCCACCTGGCGCAACGACCGGTCCTCGTTCGACAGGACCGGCACGTTCTTGCTGATCTCCAGGGGATCGCGCCGCACCCCGCGTGCGCGACGGTCACCCTGCCACTCCGCCCCGATTCCCACGATCTCCGACACGATGGCCCGCTCGAACTTCGGCCCGAGCCCGCCCTTGGGCCCGTGGGAGTCCCACATGCCGAACAGGAGAGCGGTGGGGCAGAGCTCGAAGAGCGCGGTCGCGTTGGCTGCGCTCACCGTGTCGAGGGCCTTGCCCAGGGGGGATCTCCGGAACGGGTGGCCGTCGAGCTCGCTGTCGCGCAGGATCGCGTCGGCGAGCCGGTGGGGGACCTGCAGGCTGGTGATCGTCCCGACCTTGTCGATCAGCCGTCCGGCCGCCTCGTCGGCTTCCAGATCCCCCGTCGGATCGTGATCCGAGAAGTCCACGACCACGAGAGGGAGCGTGACCTTGCCGGCGTCCACGGCCTCCTGGAGCGCGAGCTCCATCCGGTTGGCCTGGCTCTGGACGCTGTCGAGCAGGACGCACGTCACCGGCTCGGCCCGGCCAGGGATCCGGCGCTGCTCGACGGCGTAGACCGCGCCGGCGAACGTGGGCGGGAACACCTTGTCGCCGGCGCCTCCCGCCGGCTGCAGCCGCCGGCGGCATCGAAAGGCCGCCGCGGCGCCTGCTACCGCACCTCGCAACACCTGAAGAGTCATCTCTGCCATGGTCGTACCCCCGCTGATGCTCGACAGCCCATGTCGATACCGGGATGGCCGCTGGAAGTGGCCACCAGCCTTCACGCGGTCCTCGATATCAGCGAACTATGACAGCGGCGGTCACGGGGGCTCCGCCTGCGAAAGTGGGGACGTCCGGCGTACGAGCCGCCCTGGAGCCAGGCCAGGGCCGGTCGGCCCCGCGGGCTCGGGGGTGCTCCGGGCGCCCGGGAGCCCTGGGGCCCTGCCGCGAGGAACAGGATCAGGGGCCTGGCCTGAGCTGGTCGCCGCGAGCGATGGTCGGTGGGATTCTGTCCGGGCCTGAAAGCATCGGTCAAGGGGTTTTCGCGGCTCCCCGGCCCGGGTACGCTGGGAGCCGGAGGTGGAGCCATGCTGAGCGCCTGGAGGAAGAAGACGGCGATGCCGCGGCCGGAGGAGGCGCTGCCCGGCCGGCCCGATCCGATGCCGGTCGTGAACCGCCACGCCGTGCACGGGCGCCCGATCCTGCCGCCCTTCCCGGAGGGGCTCGAACGGGCGCTCTTCGGCCTGGGCTGCTTCTGGGGCGCCGAGAAGGCGTTCTGGTCAATCCCGGGCGTTTACACGACGGCCGTCGGGTATGCCGGCGGCTACTGCGGCCTGGGCGGCACGGGGGTGGCCTGTCCGGTCGCTGCGAGCGCGGCGGCCGCGTCGGTGGGCGGTGACGCACGCGGCGCGGCATCGCGAAGGTAGCCCCGGGGTTCCCGGCGTCGCGCCGGTGCCACCGTCCGCTCCAGCTTGTCAGGCGACCATCCTCCGGCGCGCCTCCCGGGACTGGTCCGCCGGTTCCGGGTCCACTGAATCACGCACGGATGAGGGTGTGCAGCTCTCGAGTGTCGCGCCGTGGCCTGACGTCAGGAGGCAAGCTGGGCCGAACGTGCTTCGCGAACCACTCCGCGGCGTCCCTGGACGATTCCCACACTTCCACCACGCGCCAGCCGCCGTCGATCGGATGGCCGAAGTGCATGATGAAACCGGGAGCGCTCTTGAGCGCGTCTCCAAGAAGCCGGATCGTCTGCTCGTATCCTTCCCTGGTCTGGCCCGGGACGTCCGCGCTGATCACGACAGCCATGCGTGGGTCTCCTTCTCGGGGAGCGAAGGGTGATCACGTCGGCATCGTCTCCGGCTCCCCGGTCTACGATCGAGCGGCACCGCGTCGCGCCGCCTCATCGCTCCGGGCGCTCGCCAGCCGCCCACAGGAAGACATTGTCGTAGCGAACACTCCCATCCGGGCGCATGTGGGCGCGGTCGGCGTTCGCGTACACGGCGCGCACCGCGGCCTCGCCGCTGTGCGCGATGGCCGCCTGATTGACGCCGGCGCTGGCGTTCCCGCGCCATGATGTCTCCGTGTCGGGGAAGACGAAGGGACAGGCGACCTCGCCCTCCTCCACGACGCGCAGGCCGACCCCCTTCAGGAGGGCCGCCAGCGCGCCGGGCTCGGACAGGGCTCCCGGGTGCGGAGGGGGAGCGCCGGGCGGCGGGGGCGGCATCAACGGCCCGAGCGCCGGCATCACGGCGGCGAGAAACTCGCATCGCTCCGGCGGGCCCCAGGCCGTCACGACGACCCGCCCGCCGGGTCGCACGACGCGGCCGAGCTCGCGCATGGCCGCCCCCATGTCCTCCGCGTAGAAGAGACTGTTCACCGCCGTGACCGCGTCGAAGCTGGCGTCGGCGAAGGGCAGCGCCTCGAGATCGCCCTCCCGCACGTCGGCCGCCGGCAACCGCTGCCGCGCTATGGCCAGCAGTCCCGGCGAGGCGTCGAGGGCGGTCACCCGCGCCCCGCGGAGGTGAGCCAGCAGCGCCAGGAGTCCCGCGCCGCACCCGGCATCGAGCAGACGCGTGCCGGAGGTCACGCGCGCGGCGTCCAGGGCCGCACCGAAAAGTGGCAAGCTTACCTGCTCCACGCACGTGGCCCAGTCCCGGGCACGAGCCCCCCACAGCTGACCCTGAATGTGTGCGCTGCCCATCAGTGCTCCTCCCGACGTTCACCAGGCTGTCTCACACCCGGCCCGTGCCTGCGAACGCTCGCGGCACCCCGCGGCCCGCAGGCCGGCACGCCCTCGCCGGAATCCGCAAGAGCTCCGCGGCCCGACGGGTCCCCAGGGATTTCCTGCCTGGTGCGCACGTCGCAGCGGCAACGCGGCGCACTCCGTCCTGGCCGCGCTGTCGAGCGGGCGTCCCTCGGCTTGACACCAGCGTGCCAGGGCACCGACGCCGATGTCGACGCGCCGGGCGCGCACGCCACCGACCGCCATCCGAACGAGAATCCTCCGGGCGCCAGCGAGGCGGTCCTCGTAAGACTCCTCGAGCTTGTCGCGGTCCGACGCCAGGTCTCGCAGGCATGTCCACGGCTCGCGTCGGTACCACGCGATCCCGGTGACCGGACTACTGTCGGTCACTGCCCATTCCCTGTCCGCCTGATGCCCCCGCTGAGCGCGAGGCGCGTCCGTGGCCGACACTTCCGTCCTCGCGCACGTACTCGCGGATGCCCGGGCGCAGATCGGCAAAGCTGCGCTCATAGCGTCCCGGATAGCCGATCGAGTGCTTCATTTATCCCTCGTGCATGAACGGCGGCAGCTTGAACATCGATGCCGACCCGATGCTCGCGGTGGTCGGCCACGGCAAGCGGAGGCACGCCGGCGGGCTGCTCACCACGGGATGTTGGGCCGCTCCAGTTCAGCCATTGATCTCATCGATAAAGATGTCGGCGTCCCAGCGTCTCTGAAGTGCGGAGTCAAGCCGGTCCAGCAGCTCTTCCAGCGATCCTCGTCGCCGCCTCACCAGCGCAGCCAGCATCTGGTCGCCGTCCGCCGCAACCGCAGCACAGGAGACAGGCCCCAGGCGGCCCAGCGTGACATCGCCGTTGCCGCGAATGAGGAAGTCGATGTTCTTCCAGCGACTGCTATCAGCACAGCGGTCCCTGCCCCGGGCTTTTCGCCGCATCCGGTTCCGTCCTCGAAGTCAAAGCGCATCGGGATCGAGGGGCTCAGTCCGCCCCGCCCGGTGCTGTTCCAGGGCCTCGTCGGCCAGGAGCGCGAGGGCGTCCTGAGAGCCGGCGAAGGCCGCCCCCCAGTGCTCATCAGCCTCCAGTTCCTCTAGGATGGCCGCGGCGAGCTCGTCCTGATCAGCCTCAGGGAGGCGCGACGCGGCCTCGAACGCCTTTTTCAGCGCCTTGGTCATGACTGGACCCTCCAGCGTGGATGGTACCAGCCCGCTGCCGCCAGATGCCACGCCGGCCGCCGTCATCTGCGGCGAACGCCATCTCTCTCGAAATCAGCCACACGATAGCGCAGGTCCGGAGATCCCGACCAGCGCCCGGGCGGCGGGCGGAGAGGGCAGCAGACCGCAACGGGCTTCCGTGCAGGGGGCGGGACCGGTCCGGCGGCAGCGTGGGTCCCGGTGAGACAGCGGAGGGGCGGTCGAGGGGACGGCCTTCGGCGCGGGGTGCACGCCCGCCGTCGTCTCGGCGCCGCCTTCCGAGCGGAAAGAATGGTGGGCAGGGACGGGATTGAACCGCCGACACCAGGATTTTCAGTCCTGTGCTCTACCAGCTGAGCTACCTGCCCGGGTCCGAGCGCTCAGGATAGCAGAGGGGTCCGGGGCTGTCCATGCGGCCCGGCGGGCGGGCGCCGCCCAGCCCTACTCCACGACGCTGATGACCCCCAGGTTGCCGTACTTCACGAACGACAGCGTGACGATGACGACCTCGCCCGGGGTGAGCGGCCGCGTGAGGTCCGAGAACACCACCCGGGGGCCGGCGGCATCGAAGTGAACGACGCTCTCCCCCGGCACCTCCAGCCGGTCCACCGGCGCGCCGCCGGCCGCGACGAGCTGGGCCCGGCGGGCGATGGGGGCCGAGGCGCCGAGCAGCGTGTCGCCGTACTTGCCGGTGCTCCGGAGCTCCATGTAGAAGACGGCGCCGTCGCCCTGGCGCACCAGCCGGCCGCGCTCGGGCTTGAAGCGGACGCCCCCGACGTCGCGAGCGGTGGGGTAGTAGGTGCAGGCCTGCAGGGTCAGCCCCGCCAGCACGGCCAGCCCCAGCGCCAGGGCGGCGGCCGGCCGGCGCGCGGCGCGGCTCACCGGCCGAAGGCCCCCTCGGCGGCCATCGCGCCCAGCGCGCGCTCGTAGGCGCGGATGGTCTGCTCGATGTCCTCCTCGGTGTGCACGGCCGAGACCCAGCCGTGGTTCATCGAGCAGTCCACGCCCTCGTTGATGAGGGCGCAGCGGAGCAGGTGATAGAGGTCGCCCTTGCGCGGCCGGTCGAAGCCGGCCAGCCCGGGCTTGCCCTCGAACGACACGTGGTAGATGGAGGCCTCGCCGTAGCAGGTGCCGGGGGCCCCGGCGCGCTTCATGGCCTCGCTCACGCCCTGCCGCAGGCGCTCGCCCAGCTTGTTGGCCCGCTCCTGCAGCGCGGCGTCGGCGCACAGCTCGAGCGTCGGGATGGCCGCCGCCGCCGACAGCGGGTTGGCGTTGAAGGTGCCGGCGTGGGCCACCCGCTCGGCGCGGTCCCAGGCGGGGTCGCCGCGGTGGACGAGCATGGCCATCACGTCGCGCCGGCCGCAGACGGCGCCGCCGGGCAGGCCGCCGGCCACGATCTTGGCCAGCGTGGTGAGGTCGGGCGTCACCCCGTAGTACTGCTGGGCGCCCCCGGGGGCATAGCGGAAGCCGGTGATGACCTCGTCGAAGATCAGGAGCGTGCCGTGCCGCGCGGTGAGCGCGCGCAGCTCCTGCAGGTAGCCGGGAATGGTGGGTGTCGTGCCGGCCTGGCCGCCGGCCGGCTCCAGGATGACGGCGGCGATGTCGCCGCGGTCCAGCGCCACCTCCACCGCCTTGACGTCGTTCGGCGGGCAGATGACGACGTGGTCCAGCATCGCGCCCGGCACGCCGGCCGAGAGCGGCACCTCGTAGGGCGGGTTGACGCCTGCCACCACGCCGTCGTGCCAGCCATGGAAGTGCCCGGCGAACTTCACGATGCGCGGCCGGCCCGTGAAGGCCCGGGCCAGGCGGATGGCCAGGTGGGTGGCCTCGGTGCCGGACATCGTGAACCGGGTCAGCTCGGCGCAGGGCACCAGCTGGTTCACCAGCTCGGCCCAGCGCACCTCCAGCTCGTGCGAGGCGCCCAGGTGGGTGCCGCGGGCGACCTGGGCCTGCACGGCCTTGACGACCGCCGGATGGCAGTGCCCGAGGAACAGGGCCCCGTGGCCCATCCAGTAGTCGATGTACTCGTGGCCGTCCACGTCCCACTTCCGGCTGCCGGCTGCGCGGTCCACGTAGATGGCGAACGGCTTCAGGTACCGGATGTCGTGGGTGATGCCGCCCGGGATCGCGGCCCGGGCCCGCTCGGCCAGCGCCGCCGACCGGGCATGCCGGGCCCGGTAGGTCTCGAGGATGGTCATGGCGCCCTCATCATACCCGACTCAGGCATCCCCGGCGGCGCGCGCGATGGCCGCTCGCCGCCCGGCCGGGGCCAGGGCGGCGCGC
>JBBIIW010000010.1:0-21518 GCA_037446305.1 Candidatus Rokuibacteriota bacterium | reverse complement strand
CGGCGGCGACGGGCGGCGCCGGCCCGGGGGCGGCGACGACCCTCACGCGGACCGGGATGACCCCGGGGCCCACCGCACCCAGCAGGCGGGCGGCCGCGTAGGAGACGTCGATGACGCGCCCGTCCACGAACGGCCCCCGGTCGGTGATGCGCACCCTGGCCGAACGGCCGTTGGCCGTGTTGGTGACCAGCACCCAGGTGCCGAACGGCAGCGTGGGATGCGCCGCCGTCATCTGGTGCATGTCGTAGACCTCGCCGCTCGCGGTGCGGCGGCCGTGATAGGGATGGCCGTACCACGAGGCCTCGCCCGTCTCCTCGTACCCGAGCGGGACGCTGGCGAGCGGCGCCGCCGGCCGCCGGGGGGTGGCGCAGGCGGCGAGCAGGGCCAGGGCCAGGCAGGCCCAGGCCGCCGCGCCGGCGCCGCTTACCGCCAGGCGCCGTGCGCCACCGGGATCTCCGCGCGCTTCACCTCGCACTGCTGGCCGGCGGCGATGATCTGCTGGCTGTCCTTCCTGGTGTCGTAGATCACCACGCAGTCGCCGGCCCGCCACCAGCGGACCTGAGACGCGCAGCCGGCGAGGACGATGATGGTCAGGAGCATCACGACGGTCGGGGCCCAGAATGCATGCATAGCGGCCTCCCGGGTTCGATCGGGCGCCCAGGAATAGCCCGGAGGCGCGGCCGGCCGCAAGAGACGTTTGGCTCAGCGGGGACGCCATCGCTCGATCCAGCGTACCCCGGTCGCCGGCAGGCCCCGAAACTCCTCGATCCGGCCAGGGGGCCGGCTCGAAACCGTCAGAACCGCGCGGGTCAGGACGGCACGGACGGACGTCTCCGCTACCGCGGGGGGCCGGCGTACCTGGCGATGAGCGCGCGGGCGTCGTCGACGAGCGCCTGGCCGTCGATCCCGCGGCCCTTCATCTCGGCGATCCAGGCCTGGGTGACCTCCTGCGCCACGGCCTTCCAGCGCGCGGTCTCCTTCTCGTCGAGGACGACGATGTCGTTGCCGCGCTTCCTGGCCGCTTCCAGCGCCGGGGCGTCGCCGGCGTCCATCACCTGGCCGACCCAGCGCGAGGTGGCGGGGCCGGAGTTGTCGTCGATGACCTTCCGCAGCTCGGGCGGCAGGCTCTCGTACTTCGCCTTGTTCATGGCGAAGACGAAGAAGGCGACGTAGAGGCTGCGGTTGCCGCTGAAGCTGGTGTGGGTGTTGACCAGCTCGGCCACGCGCAGGGGCAGCGTGACTTCCCAGGGGACGACGGTGCCGTCGATCACGCCCTTGGCCAGCGCGTCCGGCATGGCGGGAACCGGCATGCCGACCGGCGTGGCGCCCAGCGCCTCCAGCAGCTTGTTGACCTGCCGCGAGGGGCCGCGCAGCTTGAGGCCCCGCATGTCCTCCAGGCGCCGCACGCCCTTGCCCTTCACGTGCAGGAGCCCGGGGCCGTGGGTGTGGACGGCGATGACGTGGACGTCCTTGAACTCGTCCTTCAGGTGCTTCTGGTAGAACTCCCAGGCCGCCTGGCTGGTCTGCTCGCCGTTGCCCGCGATGAACGGCAGCTCGAACACCTCGGCCCGCGGGAAGCGTCCCGGCGTGTAGCCGGGCAGCGTCCACACGATGTCCACCACGCCGTCGCGGACCTGGTCGTAGAGCTGGGGCGGGGTGCCGCCCAGCTGCATGGACGGGTAGAGCTCGAACTTGATGCGGCCCTGGGATTCGGCCTCCACCTTCCTGGCCCACGGCTCGATGAAGTTCTTCGGCACCGGCGCCGGCGCCGGGAGGAACTGGTGCACCCGCAGCGTCACGGTCTGGGCGGCGCCCGGCGCGGCGGCGCCCACCAGCAGGGCCAGCGCTCCGGCCACGGCGGCGAGACGGGCGAGAGGCGTCATGATCGACCTCCGGTTGGGGCGGTGTCGGCGGGGATTATCGCACGAATCGCAGCGCCCACAGCGTGAGCTGGGGGGCGAGCACGAGCAGCGTCAGGCGCACCAGGTCGGCAGCCAGGAACGGCGCCGCACCGCGGTAGATCTCGCCGATCGGCACCGTGCGCGCGATGTTGGCCACCACGTAGACGTTGAGGCCGATGGGCGGCGCCACCAGGCCGACGCCCGTCGCCATCAACATCAGGATCCCGAACCAGATGGCCTTCTCCTCGACGCTGAGGCCGGGCAGGTCCAGGGCCAGGATCGTGGGCAGCAGGATCGGCAGCAGGAGCAGCATCATCGCCAGCTCGTCCAGGACGCAGCCCAGCAGGATGAAGCCCGCGATGAAGCCGCCGATGACGAGCAGGGGCGGCACGTCCAGGGCGGCGATCCAGGCCGCGAGGCCGGCCGGGACGCGGGAGACGGCCAGGGCGGCGTTCATCATGGTGGCGCCCAGGAGCACGGTGAGGATCATCGCCGTCGTCTGCGCCGCCGGCAGGAAGCAGCGGGCGACCCTGCGCCACGGCAGCTGCCGGCGGGCGGCGCCCAGGGCCAGCGTGGCCACCGCCCCCACCGCCGCGCCCTCGGTCGCGGTGAACCAGCCGCCGTAGATGCCGACGAAGATGCAGAGGAAGATGGCGGCGATCGGCCAGGCGGCCCGCAGCGCGGCCAGCCGCTCCGCCGCCGACGCGCGCGGCTGGGCCACGGCCTGGCCCGGCACGACGCGGACGTAGATCGCGATCGTGACCAGGTAGAAGAGCGTGGCGATCAGCCCCGGCACGACGGCGGCCGCGAAGAGCTTGACGATGCTCTGCTCGGCCAGCAGGGCGTAGATGATGAGGATCACCGAGGGCGGGATCAGGATGCCCAGGGTGCCGCCCACGGCCAGGGTGGCGGTGGCCAGGCGGTCGGAGTAGCGGAGGCGGCGCATCTCGGGCAGGGCCACCTGCGACATGGTGGCCGCCGTCGCCACCGAGGAGCCGCAGATGGAGCCGAAGGCCATGCAGGCGGTGACGGAGGCCATGGCCACGCCGCCCTGCCGGTGGCCGATCAGCGCGTTGGCGGCGTGAAAGAGCGTGCGCGAGAAGCCGGCCTCGGTCGCGAACTGCCCCATGAGCAGGAAGAGCGGGATGACCGACAGGTCGTAGACCGAGAACCGCGCCCACAGGAGCCCCTTCAGGTAGCTCAGGAGGGCGGCCGCGCCCACGACGGCCCCGTAGCCCGCCGCCCCGGCCATGAACATGGCAACGCCGATGGGCACGCGGGCGGCGATGAGCACGAGCATGGCGCCGAGGACGACGCCGGCCGAGAGCAGCGCGCTCACCGATCGTCCCGGAGGTCCCCGGAGGGCCCCCCGACGGCCTGCGCCAGCGCGATCAGGGCCGCCAGCGCGACGCCCGGGATCATGCCGGCGTAGCCGATCCAGATCGGGACCTGCATGAGCATGCTGGTCTCGCCGCTGCGCGCGATGTCCAGACCGCCGGCGAGGGTGCGCCAGGCCACCAGGAGGAACATCGCCGCCGTCAGCAGCGCGCCCAGGCGGTCGAGGGCGCGGACCGTCCGGGCCCCGGCCCGCAGGGTGAAGACGTCCACGATGATGTGCCCGCGGCTGGCCTGGCAGTAGGGCAGGAACAGCGAGCCGGCCACGGCGATGCCGATCTCGACGAGCTCGAAATCGCCGAGGATGGGCCGGGCGAGGACGCTGCGGCCCACGATGCTGACCACCGACATGAGCGCCAGGCCGGTGACCACGGCCCCGCCCAGGTAGGCGGCGGCGACGGCGAGGCGCTGCAGCCACGTGTCCAGGCGGCCTGCCGTCATATGGCCCGCGACGATAGCGGCCCCGGGGGGAGGTTGTCTAGCGGGAGGCCCCCTTCCGGGGCGCGGCGCGGGGGAGCCAGGCGCTCCCCGCGCCCGCGTGATGGGAGTGGTGCGCCTGAGAGGATTCGAACCTCTGGCCTTTGGCTTCGGAGGCCAACGCTCTATCCAACTGAGCTACAGGCGCCCGGGTCGGTGCACTGTGGGGTGACCGATGGGAATCGAACCCACAACCCCTGGAGCCACAGTCCAGTGCTCTGACCAGTTGAGCTACGGTCACCGCGACGGAGCGACGTTCATGCTATCGGGCAGGTCACCGACTGTCAACCGCTGCGCGGGTTTACCGGCCGCCGGGCTCGCCGGCGGCCAGGGTGGCCCGCAGGGCGGCCAGGCCCTCGCGGGGGCCCGACAGGCGGGTGGAGACGAGCGCCCGCACCCGATCCGTCCGGAGCCCGGCGTTGAGCGGCCGCGGGGCACGCTGCCCGAGCGCCGCCGTCGCGACCGGCATCAGGCAGGCCGGGTCGAGGCCGAAGACCTCGCAGGCCAGCCTGGCGAAGGCGTAGCGGTCCAGCACCTCGGGGCCGGCCACGTGCACGACGCCGGTGACGCCGCGCCGGGCCAGCGCCACGACGGCGGCGGCGAGGTCCGGGTTGTAGGTCGGGCTCGAGCGCTGGTCGGCCGGCACCCGCACGCGCTCGCCGGCCCGGGCGGCACGGAGCAGGCGGAGGACGAAGTTCTTCCCCTGCGGCTCCGGGCCGTACACGACGGTGGTGCGGACGATCAGGGCGCGGGGGTTGGCGGCGGCCACCCGCCGCTCTCCCTCGAGCTTGCTGGCGCCGTAGACCGACAGGGGCTTGACCGGATCGCCCTCGGCGTAGGGGCCGGCCACGCCGTCGAACACGTACTCGGTCGAGAAGAAGACGAACGCGGCGCCCTGGCCCGCCGCCGCGGCCGCCGCGGCCGCCGGCGCCTCGGCGTTCAGCCGGAACGCCTCGTCGGCGTGGTCCTCGCAGTAGTCCACCAGCGTGTTGCCGGCGGGACAGAAGACCACGTCGGGCCGCGCCTCGGCGATGAGGGCCGCCGTGGCGGCCAGGTCGGTGAGGTCCAGCGCGCGCGTGCCGGGCTGGGGCGCGCCGTGGTGCGTCCCGACGACCTCGTGGCCCTGCGCCACCAGCACGGCGCGCAGGGCCGCGCCCACCTGTCCCGATGCCCCGATCACCACCGCCCTCATGGGGGTCTGCGGGGTAGGCGAGGGCGAGCCTCCCGAAACCCGTGAGCTGTTGTCGGCGGGTTTCGGGGGGCTCGCCCTCGCCTACCCCTCCGACTCCCGTGGGGGCGGCCCGCCATCCACGATGATGGTCTCGCCCGTCATGAACGACGAGGCGTCGGAGGCCAGGAAGATGCACGGCCAGGCGATCTCCTCGACCCGGCCCCACCGGCCCATGGCCACCCGGGAGGCGACGGCGCGATACGTGCGCTCGGCGTCCGGATCGGTCTTCTTGAGGACCTCCACGTAGCCCTCGGTCTCGACCGGCCCGGGCGCGATGCCGTTGACGCGGATGCCGTGACGGGCCCACGCCACGGCCAGCGCGCGCGTCAGGTTGATGACCGCCGCCTTGGCCGCGCCGTAGTGGGGCATCATCGTGGAGCCGTAGACGCCGGCGATGGACGAGACGTTGATGATCACCCCGCCCGAGCCCTGCTTGACCATCTGGCGCTGGGCCCACTTGCAGCCCAGGAAGACGCCGTTGAGGTTGATGCCCACGACGGCGTTCCAGCCGTTGAGGGAGATGTCCTCGGGGCGGGCCCGGAACGAGGCCCCGGCGTTGTTGACCATGATGTCCAGGCGGCCGAACTCGCGGGCCGCGCGCTCGACGACCCCCTGCACCTGGTCCTCGACCCGCACGTCCACGACCATGGCGAAGCTGCGGCGCCCCAGATCCCGGATCGCCCTGGCCACCGGCTCCAGGTGCTCCATCTTGCGGCTGCAGATGGCCACGTCGGCGCCGGCCCGGGCGAACTCCAGGGCGATGGCCTTGCCGATGCCGGTACCGCCGCCGGTGACGATCGCGGTCTTGCCCTCGAGGGAGAACGGGGATCGCGCCATGCCGGGGACGATACCCCGAGGCCGGCCCGCGTGTCTACGCCGGCGGCAGCGCGATCAGGGCCTGGCGCTTCGGGACCTCCTGCCGGATCCGCCAGTAGAGGCCGAAGGCGCTCACCGAGGACCCGTTCTGCTCGGCGCAGGCCTGGAGCTTCTCGAGCAGGGGCCGCCCCTCGCCGGCCCGGCGGCGCGGCGCCTTGGCCGCCTGCCGCACCTCGTTGTCCTCGGTCGTCTTGGCCTCCCGCCAGGCCTCCTGCAGGTGGGCCATGAGCAGGATGACCGTGTCCACCTCGGCGGCCAGGTAGGCGTCCCACTCGGCCGGCGTCGCGAAGCGCGGGCAGTCACGCGCGAGCAGCGCGGCGACGCGCTGCATCAGGCTTTCGGCCTGGCGCAGGTGGTGATCCACCCGGGCCCGCGCCCCGTCCGGCGCCCCGGCGCTGGCCGCGCCCGGCAGCAGCACCAGGGCCGCGACCAGCGCCAGCCGCGTGATCACCGCGCCGCGTCCCCGGGGGCTTCCGCCTCCCGCACGCCGTGCCAGAAGACGACGTACGAGGTGGGGCCCTCGGGATAGATGGACAGATGCTCCACCGGGAGCGCGGGAACCAGCCCGACCACCGACTGGGACCCGAGCTGCGTGCTGGGGACGGCGAACACCGTCGCCACCCGGTGCCCGCCCGCATCGTAGCCGGCATACCGGGTCCAGCCCGGGCTCCCCGGCTCCAGCTCCAGGCGGGCCAGGGCCCCGAGCCGCCGCAGCAGGACCGGGGCGCCGTCCGTGCCCCCCTCGCCGGCGGGGGAGGCCGCGGGCGCAGCGCTCACCACGTGCAGGTTGTTGACCACCGTCTCCACCTGGCTCACCGATTCGACGACCTCCTCGGCCCGCTTCTTCATCCCCGGGGGTCTCGACGCCGCCGGTGAGGTAGACCTGGTAGGTGTCCACGTGGACGCGGGTGAGGGTCGAGGCCTCCTCGGCGGCCAGCCGGGCCTTGACCCGGGCGGTCAGCGTCCTGTCGTCCACCCACTGGCCCACGGAGCGGCCGGTCAGGGAGCGGCAGCCGCCCCCCGCGACCAGCGTCACGGCCAGCAGGAGGAGGGCGGCCCTCATGCCGCCGCGGGCCGGACGGCCGCCTCCTCTTGCAGGCGCCGCTCCACGCGCGCCCAGTCGATGTTGCGGAAGAAGGCCTCGACGTACCTCTTCCGCTCGGTGGCCCTGTAGTCGCGCATGTAGGCGTGCTCCCACACGTCCATGATCAGCAGCGGCTTGAAGCCGGCCGGGATGCCCTCCTGGTGGAGCGTGATCCAGTGGTTGCTCAGCCGGTCGGTGACGGGGTCCTCGAACAGGATCGCCCAGCCGATGCCGCGCATCTCCCCGATGGCCTGGAAGTCGGTCAGCCAGGCGTCCAGGGAGCCCCAGGAGCGCTCGAGCGCCTGGGCCAGCGCCGAGTGCCGGGGCGGCCGCGGGTCGGCCGCCGGCCGGAGGTTCTCGAAGTAGTACTCGTGCAGGATCATGCCGTTGTACTCGAAGCCCAGCCGCCGGGTCAGCTCGGCGAACTCGGGGTTCTTGCCCGAGGCCTGGCCCTGGCTCAGCCGCTCGGCCAGCTCCTGGTTGAGCGCGTTCACCTGGGCCACGTAGCCCTGGTAGAGCTGCAGGTGCTCGGCGATCTGCGCGTCGGAGATGCCGTCCAGACCCCGCAGGTGGTCGAACCCCTGCGGTTTGTAGACCTTGCTCTGCGTTCTCTTCATGGCCTTCCCTCCGGCGATGCCTCACGGGGCCGGCGCCGGGACGCCGACTCCTGTATGATCTCGGCGCAGCAAACTCTCTGCCCGGAGGCGTCATCATGTCCCAGCCCTGGATCAGGACCGTGCTGGCTCTCTTCGCCTGCGCCGCGCTCGGCGGGGCGCTGGCGGCCGGGGTGGCCGACGCGCAGGCCCCGGTGAAGATCGGCGTCATCCAGCCCCTGTCCGGCCCCGTGGCGGCCTCGGGGAACTACGTCCGCATGGGGGCCGAGATCGCCCGCGACTGGATCAACGCCCGCGGCGGCGTGCTGGGCCGCAAGATCGAGCTGGTGATCGAGGACAACAAGTCCGACCCCAAGGAGGCGGCCAGCGCCGCCGAGAAGCTCATCGTGCGCGACCGGGTGCCCGCCATCATGGGCGCCTGGGGGTCGTCCATGACCCTGGCCGCCATGCCCAAGCTCGAGGAGTACGGCGTGCCGATGGTGGTGGAGACCTCCAGCGCGGCCAGCATCACCCGGCGGGGGAACCCCTGGGTGTTCCGGATCAGCCCCCCGAGCGAGATGGAGGCGCTGGGCCTGGAGCCCTACCTCGGCAAGCTCGGCATCAAGCGGGCCGACTTCCTGGCCGTGAACACCGACTGGGGCCGGGGCGCCATCACCGCCTTCGGCGAGATCCTCAAGAAGCAGGGCGTGGCCGTGGGCGCCACCGAGTTCATGGACCAGGCGGCGACCGACATGAGCGCCCAGCTCACGAAGATCAAGGGCACCGGCGGCGACACCCTGTTCCTGACCACCAGCGTCGAGCAGATCACGCTGGTGCTCAAGCAGGCCCAGGAGCAGCGCCTGGAGCGGCGCGTCATCACCACCGGCGGCTCCTCGTCGCCCAACCAGCTCGTCAAGCAGGCCGGCCCGGCCGCCGACGGCACCTACCACATCGTGTTCTTCATGCCCTGGTTCCCGGAGGCCATGCCCGACGGCACGCTGGCCCGGGCCTTCGTGGACGAGTGGACGAAGCGCGGGCATCCGTTCGAGGGCCTCACCGAGGGCTTCCGCGGCCACGACGGCATCCTGACCATCGCCGAGGCCATCCGGATCGCCGGCCGGGACGAGCCCAAGGCCATCCGCGAGGCGCTCTGGAAGGTGAACCTGATGGGCGTCAACGGCCCCATCAAGTTCGAGAAGGACGGCCCGCCCGGCAAGGAGTCGGGCCAGTCCAGGCCGTCCATCTTCATCGTCCAGATCAGGAACGGCAAGGTGGCCCTGCCGGAGTTCATCGTCCGGCACTGAGGACCCCGGCCCGGTGGAGGCGCTCCTTCAGCACCTGCTGAACGGCCTGGTGCTCGGCGGGACGTATGCCCTGCTGGGCATCGGGCTCACGCTCATCTTCGGCCTCATGAACGTGGTGAACTTCGCCCACGGGGAGTTCTACACCCTGGGCGCCTACGCCACGTTCGCCGCCCTCACGGTGGCCGGCGCCGGCTTCTTCGCCTCGCTGGCGCTGGCCATCGTGGCCGGGGCGGCGCTGGGCGCGGCCACCGAGCGCGTGCTGCTGCGGCCGCTGCGCGGCGAGTCCATCGACACAGTCATGCTGGTCATGATCGGGCTCTGGATCGCCATGCAGAACGCCGAGCTGCTCGTCTGGGGCGGCGTGGCCAAGTCCATCCCCCACCCGTTCCCGACCGCCCCCCTCGTGCTCGGCCCCGTCTCGATCGCCCCGCTGCGGCTGTTCGTGCTGGTGGCCGCCCTGGCCCTCATCGCCGGCGCCCACCTGCTCATCCAGCGCACGCGCCTGGGACGCGCCATGCGCGCCACCTTCCAGGACGCCGACACCGCCGCCCTCATGGGCGTGCGCATCCGCCGCATCCACACCGCCACCTTCGCGCTGGGCTCGGGCCTGGCCGCCGGGGCCGGGGCCCTGCTGGGCCCCATCTTCCTGGCCTACCCCTCGATGGGCGACCTGGCGGCCCTCAAGGCCTTCTCGGTGGTGATCCTGGGCGGCCTGGGCAACGTCTGGGGCGCCACGCTGGGCGGCCTCATCCTGGGCATCGCCGAGGAGCTGGGCGCCGGCTACGTGTCGTCGGGCTACCGCGACGCGGTCGGCTTCGTGATCATCATCGGGGTCCTGCTGCTCCGGCCGGCCGGGCTCTTCGCGCGCGCCGAACGCATCGGATGACCGCCCGGCTGGGGGGCCTCGTCCTGGGCGGCCTGGCGCTCACCGCCCCCGTCTGGCTCGGCAATCCCTACTTCCTGCACGTGCTGATCATGGCCGGCATCTTCGGCGTGCTGGCCCTGAGCCTGAACGTGCTCCTCGGCTACACCGGGCAGCTGTCGCTCGGCCACGCCGCCTTCTTCGGCATCGGGGCCTATACCTCGGCCCTGCTCACGCTGCGCCTGGAGGCGTCGTTCTGGGTGGGCCTGCCGGCCGGCGTCCTGCTGGCCGCCCTGGCCGGCTGGGCCATCGGGCGCCTGGCCCTCAAGCTACGCGGGGCCTACTTCGTCCTGGTGACCATCTCCTTCGCCGGCGTCATCTCGCTGGTCAGCGTGAACTGGATGGAGCTGACCAACGGGCCGCTCGGGCTGCCCGGCGTGCCGGCCCCCGCGCTCGGCCCCTGGTCGCTCCGGACCAAGGAGGCCTACTACTACCTGGTCCTGGCCGCCGTCGCGCTGGCCTGGCTCGTCTGCTACCGGCTCGTCCACTCGCGCGTGGGCCGGGCCTTCGTCGCCCTGCGCGAGAACGAGCCGCTGGCCGAGTCGGTGGGGGTGGACGCCACGCACTACCTGGTCGTGGCCGCCGTGGTGAGCGCCGCGCTGGCCGGCCTGGCCGGCGTCCTTTACGCCCACTACACGCGGTTCGTCAGCCCCGAGGTCTTCCTGTTCACCTACACGGTCACGATGGTGATCATGGTGGTGGCCGGGGGCAAGGGCACGCTGGCCGGCCCGCTGGTGGGCGCCCTGCTCTTCACCGCCCTGCCCGAGGCGCTGCGGGCCGTCACCTCCTGGCAGTGGCAGATGCTGGCCTACGGCATCATCCTGGTGCTGCTGGTCTTCTTCCTGCCCCGGGGCATCGTGCCCGCGCTCCGGCGGCGGCGATGCTGAGCGTCCGGGGCCTGGCCGTGCAGTTCGGCGGCGTGGCCGCGCTGGCCGGCGTGTCGTTCGACGTCCGGCCCGGCAGCATCACCAGCCTGATCGGTCCCAACGGCGCCGGCAAGACCACGGCCTTCAACGCCATCACCGGCTACCTGCGGCCGGCCCGCGGCGAGATCCGCTACGGCGAGGCGAGCCTGGTCGGCCGCAAGCCCTCGCAGATCGCCCGCCTGGGCGTCGTGCGCACCTTCCAGAAGACCAGCGTCTTCCCCGCCCTCACCGTGCTCGACAACGTGCTGACGGGGCTGCACCTGCAGGGGCGGTCCGGCGTGTGGTCCGTGCTGGCCGGCCGGCCCCAGGTGCGCCGGGAGGAGGCGGCCCTGCGGGCGCGGGCCGACGAGATCGTGCACTTCGTCGGCCTGGGCCACCGCGCCTGCGAGGTGGCGAGCGCCCTGCCCTACGGCGAGCAGCGCCTGGTCGAGGTGGCGGTGGCGCTGGCCGCCGGCCCCTCGCTGCTGCTGCTGGACGAGCCGGCGGCCGGCATGACCGGCACCGAGAAGGAGACCGTGGCCGCCCTCATCCGCAAGGTGCGCGACCGCGGTGTCACCGTCCTGCTCGTCGAGCACGACATGCGGGTGGTCATGGGGCTCTCGGACACCGTGATCGTCCTCAACTACGGGGCCGTCATCGCCGAGGGCCCGCCGGCCGCCGTGCAGTCCCACCCCGACGTGGTCCGCGCCTACCTTGGAGCCGCCGCTCCTCCGGCTTGAGGGCCTGCGCGCGGCCTACGGGCCCGTGGAGGCGCTGCGCGGCCTCGACCTGGAGGTCCGGGCCGGCGAGCTGGTCTGCCTGATCGGGGCCAACGGCGCCGGCAAGACCTCGACGCTGCGGGCCATCTCCGGATTGCTGCGCCCGACGGCCGGGCGCATCCTCTTCGCCGGCCGGGAGATCCACCGCCGCGAGCCGGCCGAGATCCTCGAGCAGGGCATCGCCCACTGCCCCGAGGGCCGGCGGGTGTTCCCGCACCTCACGGTGCAGGAGAACCTCGAGATGGGCGCCTACGTGCGGCGGGACCGCCCGGCGATCGCGGCCGACCTCGAGCGCATGTGCCGGCACTTCCCCATCCTGGCCGAGCGCCGGCGCCAGATGGCGGGGACGCTCTCCGGCGGCGAGCAGCAGATGCTGGCCATCGCCCGCGCGCTCATGTCGCGCCCGCGGCTGATCCTGTTCGACGAGCCCTCGCTGGGCCTGGCCCCCGCCATCGTGGAGACGACGTTCGGCATCATCGCCGACATCCGGCGCCAGGGCACGACCGTGCTCATGGTGGAGCAGAACGCCTACCTGGCCCTGCGCATGGCCGACCGCGGCTACGTGATGGAGACGGGGCGGATCGTGCTGCACGGGCGGGCCGCGGACCTGCTGGCCGACGAGAGCGTCCGCCGGGCCTACCTGGGCGGCTGATCTCCAGCAGGGGCCGGGCACGCGGGCGTCGCCACGCCCGTCCCGCCGCGCTCCCCCGCGACGGTCGATCGGGCGCCCGATCGGCGTGGCGACTCCGCGGGACGCTTCTCGATCCGTCTCAGCGGGCGATGGGCAGGTCGAGGCGGTTGCCCCACTCGGCCCAGGAGCGGTCGTAGCCCAGCAGGCGCGGATAGCCGAGCAGCCGCAGCACGAAGTAGGCGTGGGCCGCCCGGTGGTGCGTCTGGCAGTAGGTCACGACGGTCCGGTCCGGCGTCACCCCCCGCGAGGCGTAGAGCTGCCGGAGCGTCTCGACCGGCTTGAAGCGGCCGTCGGGCGCCAGGTGCTCCCGCCAGTCGATGTTCACCGCCCCGGGGATGTGCCCGCCCCGCTGCGCCCGCACGTCGCGCCCCGCGAACTCGTCGGCGCTGCGGCTGTCCACGAGGACGACCCCGGGGTCGTTCAGGTGCGCCAGGATCCAGCCGGCGGTCACGACGTGGTCGGGTCCGGCCGGGACCGGGTACGTCGTCGGGGCCACCCGGCTCGTCTCCGCGCTCAGCGGCAGGCCGGCGCGGCGCCAGGTCTGCAGGCCGCCGTCCAGCAGGGCCGCGCGCCGGTGACCGAAGGCGTCCAGCGTGAAGAAGAGCCAGGCGGCGTGCACCCCGCCGCTGTCGTCGTAGATCACCACCCGGGTTTCCGGCGTGAGGCCGAGGCGACCGAACAGGCGCGCCGCCTCCTCGGCCGTGGGCACCCGGTATCCGGCGCCCGGGACCTCGGTCCTGGCCTCGTCGACGCTCAGATGGACGGCACCCGGGATGTGCCCCTGCTGATAGGTCTCGCGGTCGGTCGCCATGTCCACGATCCGGAGGTCCCGATCGCCCAGGTGCGCCTGCAGCCAGGCGGCATCCACCAGCAGGGGCTCGACGGCCAGGGCAGGCGTGGCGATGACGAGGGCCAGCGCCAGCCCGAGCACGCCCGGAACTCCCCTCCCACCCTGGAGAACCTCCCTGGCGCTCCGAGCGGCCAGCGCCGCAAATGGCAGATTTTGAAATATTTTCAACATGGCAGCCCCCTTGCTGAGCCGATCGTACCAAGAACGTCGGCTCTGGGACCGACGGAGGAGGGGCTATGAGGCGATTGGAAGAAGCGTCTCTGTACCACGCGCTGGCCGAGGCGGGCGACGGGGCCGTTGCGGTCGGGCGCGACCGCCGCATCGTGTTCTGGAACCGCGCGGCCGAGCGCCTGCTGGGCTACACGGCCGCCGAGGCCATGGGCCGGACCTGCTGCGAGGTGCTCGAGGGGCGGCCGACCGAGGGCGGGCGCGCATGCCGCCCCGACTGCCAGGTGCACGCGGCCAGCGAGGTCGGCGTCGGCATCGAGAGCTTCGATCTGCAGGGCCGCACCAAGTGGGGCGAGACGATCCACCTGAACGTCAGCACCCTGGGCCTGCCGCCGCGCAACGGCGAGGGCCCGCTGGTCATCCATCTCTTCCGCGAGGCCTCGCCGGCCAAGCCGCGGCCGGCGCCGGCGCCCGCGGTGAACGGCAACGCCGGGCCCCTCACGCCGCGGGAGCTCGAGGTCCTGCGCCTGCTGGCCGAGGGCGCCAACACCCGGGTCGCCTCGCAGCGGCTGGGCGTCAGCCCGGCCACCGTGCGCAACCACGTCCAGAACCTGCTGGGCAAGCTGGGCGTGCACAGCCGCCTGGAGGCGGTCGCCTACGCCAACCGCACCGGCCTCCTGACGACCCACAACTGATCCCGACCGGCGCGAGGCTCCTCGGCGTGCGCCGAGGAGCCCCGCCGGCGGTTCAGCGCCCGCCGAAGTACCGGATCTGCTCCGCGCGCAGCCGGTCGCAGAGGCGGCCGGGGGGCACCTCGACGTCGTCGTAGGTCAGCACGGCGTCCCTCGGCACGTGCCGCTTGAGGCGGCATCCCTCGGCCAGCCCCATCGGCAGCAGGTTCTCCCGCACGCTCACGTCGTAGTTTTCGGCCTGGCCATACGTCAGGTACCCGCCGATCGCGTCGAGGACCTGGCCGGGCTGCAGGTCCACCTTGGCAGTCGCCACCACGTCCACCATCGGGGGCCCCAGCGGCTGGAGCACGGGGTCGTTGCACAGGACGGCGCGGGCCACCGAGAGCGGCACCTCGAAGTGGCAGAGGTGGTAGGGCCGGTAGAAGCTGTACAGGGGGCCGGGGCCCAGCTTGTACAGCTCCAGGTAATGCCGCTGCTTCGGGTCGTCGTGCGTGGCGAGCACGAAGACGCCGGGGCTGGGCCTGGCTTTCACCACGTAGTCCACCACGCCCCCGAGCGCCCGCAGCCTGTCCACGTCGTACCGCCCGGTGTGGCAGAGCTCGTCCACGTGGCCCTCGTGATCGCCGCCCCGCATGCCCCGCCGCTCCACCCGCATGCCGGTGGCGTTCGCCACCACGGCCTGCTCGAAGGAGACCTTCGTCCCGTCGGCGAAGCTGGTCACCATGTAGGCGTTCTGGCCCCACCGGCGGGCGAAGCCCTCCTGGGTGGTCGGGTTGCGGTAGTGGTCCTGCAGGCCCTTGATGTTCCCGCACACCAGCGGGGTGAGCCCGATGGCGCGCACGAACCGGTAGAGGTTCATCTGGACGCCGGGCTGGTCGCCGTCGCAGCCGGTCAGGATGACGCCGGCCTTGTCGGCGTACGCCTTCAGGATCGGCCCCACCGTGGCGTCCAGCTCGGCGTTCATCGTCACCAGGTGCTTGCGGCCCTCGAGCGCCCGCAGGGTGATGTGGGCGCCGAACTCGATGGCGCCCGTGGCGTCGATCAGGGCGTCGATCCCCTCGGCGTCGCAGAGCAGGGTCGCATCCTCGGTGACGGCGGGGCGGCCGGCGGCGAGCGCGTCCTGGAGCTGGCCCACCTTCACGACCTCGACCACGTCCTCCACGCCTGCCTCGCGATAGGCGCGGCGGGCGGTCTCGAGGCGGCGGCTGGCGATGGCCACCAGCGCCATGCCGGGCACCGAGTTGATGATCTGGTTGGCGATGCCCCGGCCCATGAAGCCGGCGCCGATGAGACCCACCCGGACCGGCAGGCCCGCCGCCGCCCGCTGCCGGAGGGCCGTGTCGACGATGATCACCGCCGCCCCCGAGCGCGCGCCGCCGCCGTCACGTCCAGCAGCGGCCAGGCAGCGTCCTTGTCCGAGATGACGGTGACCGGCAGCGGCCAGCGGATGCCGAGGACCGGGTCGTCATGGCGCAGCCCCCGCTCGCAGCCGGGGGTGTAGAACTCGCTGACCAGGTAGAGCATCTCGGCGTCGTCCGTCAGGGTCTGGGTGCCGTGCGCCACCAGGCCGGGCACGATCAGCGCGCGGCGGTTGTCGGCGCTCAGCTCCACGCCCAGGTGCTGCAAGTAGGTCTCCGAGTCGGGCCGCAGGTCCACCACCACGTCCCAGATGGCCCCCCGCACGCAGCGGACGAGCTTGGTCTCGGCCGCCGGGGGCACCTGATAGTGCAGGCCCCGGACCGTGCCCTTGTGGCGGCTGAACGAGATGTTGGCCTGCGCCACCCGGGCCTCCACGCCGTGCCGCTCGAACTCCCGGGCGCAGAACGCTCGGGCGAAGAAGCCCCGGCTGTCCTCGCGGCGCTCGAGGTCCACGATGAACACGCCCGGAAGGGCGGTCTCCCGAAAGACCATGGCTATTCGAGAAAGAGGATCCGCGAGCCGTGCGCCTCGGCGCCGATCGGAACGTCGCGCAGCGGCGCCAGCGCCCGCCGGACCGCACCCTGCCGCTCGGGAGGGACGACGAACAGCAGGAAGCCTCCCCCCCCGGCGCCGCACAGCTTGCCCCCGTAGGCGCCGGCCGCCCGGGCCCGCTCGTACCAGCCATCGATCTCGCGGGTGCTGATGAGGCTGGCCAGCTCGCGCTTCAGCCGCCAGCCCTCGTCGAGGACGCGCCCGAAGGCCTCCAGGTCGCAGCCGGGTTGGCGCAGGATGCGCTGGAGCTCGGCTGCCTGCTCGCGCATCCGCAGCAGCGATTCCATCTTCTCCAGCGTCCGCGCCCGCTGCTCGCTGAGCACGGCGCCGGTGTCGCGCTGGTGGCCGGTCCAGAATATCATCAGGTGGGCAAAGAGCTTGTGCAGGCCGCCGTTGGGCATCTGCTGGGGCTCGACGGTCACCCCGCCGCCGGCCTTGAAGTGAAAGTAGTTGAGCCCGCCGAAGGCGGCCGCGTACTGGTCCTGCTTGCCGATCGGCTCCTTGAGGACGTCGATCTCGATGTAGCACGCCTCCTCGGCCAGCTGGCCCGCCGACACCCGCTCGCCGCGGTAGGCGTGCAGGGCGTTCAGCAGCCCGACGGCGAAGGCGCTCGAGCCGCCCAGCCCGGTGGAGGCCGGCAGGTCGCCGACGGTGCTGATGTAGATCGGCGGTTCGATGCCCAGGAAGCGCAGGCACTCGCGGGCGATGTTGTTCTCCACCTCGTCCACGGTCTGCACGCTCTCGCTGCGCGAGTAGCTGACCCGGACCCGCTCGTTGAAGACCTCGCCGTGCCGCTTGACGGTGACGTAGATGTAGCGGTCGATGGCCGTGCTGAGCACCGCCCCGTAGCCGTGATCGTAGAAGGCGGCCAGGTCGGTGCCGCCCCCGGCGAAGCTGACTCGCAGGGGGGTCCGGCTGACCACCAGCTTGGGCGTCGAGCGTCCGGACGGGCTAGCCATGCCGGAGCCCCCAGTCGTAGGGGATCTCCGGCGAGAAGGGGTCGAGCCGCTGCATCTCCTCGGGATCGTGCGGCTCCGTCGCGCAGTTGGCCATGATCACCAGCTTGTCCCCGTAGGCCTTGTAGCCGTTGGCGATGCCGGGCGGGATCTGCACCAGGCAGTAGTTGTCCTCGCCGAAGAAGACCTCCTGGAGCCGGCCCTTGGTGGGCGACCCGTCCCGGAGGTCGTACATGACGAGCTTGGCCCGCCCGGAGACCACCGCGTTGTTGACCGTCATCGTGCGGTGGATGTGCCAGGCCTTGATGGTCCCCGGCCAGGCGCAGGAGAAGTAGATCTCCCCGAACCGGATGAAGTGCGGATCGGTCGCCTTGAGCATGTGCATGATCTTGCCGCGCTCGTCCACGATCTGCCGGAGCGGCACGACCTTGACGCCCTCGATCATCCCGGCGTTCATGCCGCCCCGAGCCAGCGCAGGCCCTCGTCGAGCCGGCCGGTGTCGAGCAGGTGGCGCAGCCAGGCCAGCCGCGTGAAGCGCCGGTCGCTGAACGCCGCGTGGTCGAGGCCGATGGCCGTGAAGGCGCGGTAGAGCTCCGCCGCCCCGGTCCGGGCGGTCCACTGGAACTCGAAGTCCGGGAACGTGCGGGCCCACTTGCTGAAATCGGCCCGGTAGCTGCGCTGGTCGGCGCCGGGCTGGGACAGCACCTCCAGCCGGGCGCCGGGGACCGTCTTGATGGCGATCTCCGCCAGCTCGATGACCTGGTGGTTCAGATGACCGGCGCCGGTGTTGAAGGCCTGGTTGTGCACGTCGGCCAGCGGGGCGTCGAGCACGGCCAGGAACGCCCGCGCCACGTCGCGCACGTGGACCACCGGACGCCACGGCCGGCCGTCGCTGTACAGCGTGACGACGCCGGTCGTCATGGCGGCCCCGATCAGGTTGTTCAGCACGGTGTCGAACCGCATCCGCGGCGACGCCCCGTAGATCGTGCCGTTGCGGAGGAAGGTCGGGGAGAAGCCGTCGTCGGCCAGCTCGGCGATGGCGCGCTCGGCCAGGACCTTGGAGCGCGCGTACTCCGTCCTGGGATCGAGCGGCGACTCCTCGGTGGCCACGGCGGCCGTGGTCATGCCGTACATGATGCAGGAGGACGAGAACAGGAACCGGCGCACCCCGGCCGCCCGCGCCAGCTCGGCCAGGCGCCGCGAGGCCTGGAGGTTGATCTGCTCGGTCCAGTCCTGGCGCAGGTTGCCGATGGGATCGTTGCTCAGCGCGGCCAGATGCACGACAGCCTCGAAGCCCTGCACGTCACCCAGTTCGAGGTCGCGGATGTCCTTGCGGATGGAGGGCACCCGGGCCTGGTCCGGTATCAGCGTGCAGGCCTCGAAGTACCCGGTGTCCAGACCCACGACGTCCCAGCCGTGCTCGAGGAAGCACGGCACCATGACCGAGCCGATGTAGCCCTGGTGCCCGGTGATCAGGACGCGGCGCGACCGCGTCACGCGGCCCTCCCGATGATCATCCGGGCAACAGCGTCCAGCGAGTCGCCCTCCCGGACGCGGGCGAACGGACAGCCGGCCGCCTCGGCCGCCTCGCCGTCGCGCTCGTCGTCGCCCACGAACCAGGTCCGCGTCAGGTCCAGGTGGTGGTCGCGCTGGGCCTGGAACAGCAGCCCGGGCCGCGGCTTGCGGCACTCGCACCCCGCGTCCCAGTCGTGCGGGCAGACGTAGATGGCCTCGATCCGGGCCCCGGCCTTCTCGGCCTCGCCCCGCATGCGGTCGTGGATGTCGGCCAGGTCCTCCGCGCTCAGGGCCCCCCGGGCGACGCCCGCCTGGTTCGAGACCACGATGACCCGGTAGCCGGCCTCGTGGAACAGGCGCAGCCCCTCCTGCGCGCCGGGCAGCCACTCGAACTCGGCCCAGCGCCGGACGTACCGGGCCCGGGGCGGCCGGCGGTTCAGCACCCCGTCGCGGTCGAGGATCACGGTGGGGCGGCGCGCGAAGAAGGCCTGGGTGAAGGGCAGCCGGCGGTGCGAGCCGATGCTGTAGTAGCGATGGTCGGTGACGTGGGCCAGGAGCTGCCGGCGGGCGGCCAGCGCGGGGTAGACGGCCACCTCGAACGGCACGTGGTCGTCGCTCAGCAGGTCGAGCACCGGCCGGGTCAGGATGGCGTAGCTGATCTCGACGCCCTGCAGCCCCGGCGCGGTGCAGGTCTTGTCGTAGACCGTCACGTAGCCCTCGCCGTCCACGCGCACGCTGTTGGTCGTGTAGCCGTCCTTGTTGCTGTAGACGGTGATCATCGCCGGCACGCCGGCCGCCGCGAAGCGAGGCCACATCCGGTCCATCTGCATGGGCCAGTAGTTGTCGCAGTACATGAGGAGGAAGCACGGGTCGAGGTACGGCGCGGCCAGCCGCACCCTCCGGGCCGTCTCGTCGTCGGGCGCCGTCACCGCGTACTGGATCTCCACCCCCCACCGCCGCCCGTCACCGAAGTGGTCCTGCACGACCTCGGGCAGATAGCCCAGCAGCATCAGAAAGCGGGTGAAGCCCTGGCCGCGCAGCAGCTCGACCAGGTGTTCCAGGAACGGACTGCCGGCGATCTCGATCATCGGCTTGGGCCGTGTGTCGGTCAGCGGACGCAGCCGGGTGCCGCGGCCTCCGGCCAGGATCACGGCCTGATTCGGGCGGGCGAGCGTCACGACGGTGCGGGCGCTACGGCTCGCTGAGGCACCTGGTCATGACATGGCAGAGCATGTCGTGGCCCGGCTCGACCAGCTCGTAGGCGCCCTTCTCGGTCTCGAGCAGGATGTAATCGTCGAGGTGCTTCCGCAGCACGCCCCCGTCGAACCCGAGCAGCCCGAGGGTGTGCATGCCCCGGGCGCGCGCCAGTTCCACCGCGCGCACGAGGTTCGTGGAGTTGCCGGAGGACGAAATCACGACCAGCACGTCCCCCGGGCGGCCGAAGTTCTCGAGCTGACCGGCGAAGACCCGCTCGTACCCCTCGTCGTTGGCCAGTGCGGTCAGCCACGAGACGTTGTCGCTCAGGCTCATGACCCGCATCGGCTTGTGCCCCGACACCTTGGTCGCCTTGCCCAGGTCATTGACCCAGTGGGAGGCGATCGCCGCGCTGCCGCCGTTGCCGGCCACGTAGACGGCGGCGCCCGCCTCCCTGGCGGCGGCCAGCCGCTGCACGACCCTGGCCACGGCACCAGGATCGACAAGGCTGACGAGCCTGGAGAACTCCTGGAGGTAACCGGTCGTGATCTCCTCGACCCTGGTCACGGCGCCTCCTCGTCGCAGGGCTCGTTTGTAGCCTCCGGTCGCCCGAGGTGTCGATGTACCGCCCGGTATAGCGGCCGGCAGGCCCGCGGCCGCCACGTCTCGATGTGACGCCAGGATGGCGGAAACTCAGGGCATTGTCGCCTATACCCCGGATCCGGCGGAGGGCGGTGGCGCGCCTGGAGGGATTCGAACCCCCGACCCTCGGATTAGAAGTCCGATGCTCTGTCCGGCTGAGCTACAGGCGCGGGACGGGTTTACGATAACACCGGACGATGCCACGCGTGATCCTCCTGACCGGATTCGAGCCCTTCGGGGGGCACCCCACCAACCCCTCCGGAGACGTGGCCAAGGGCCTCGACGGCCGCTTGATCGGGGGCGCCGTGGTCCGGAGCGCGATCCTTCCGGTGGACCATGCGGCGGCGGGCCCCGAGGTCGCCCGGCTCCTCGCCGCGACCGACCCGCAGGCGGTCGTGCACCTGGGCCTGGCCGCGGGACGGGCCCGCATCGCCCTGGAGCGGGTGGCCGTCAACGTGATGGACTTCGGGGACACGCCCGACAACAGCGGCTACCGGGCGCGCGGCGAGCCATGCGTGCCCGGTGGGCCGGCCGCCTACTTCGCGACGCTGCCACTGCCGGCGATGCTGGAGGCGCTGCGCGCCGAGGGCGTCCCCGCGTACATCTCGAGCACCGCCGGCACCTTCCTCTGCAACCAGACGCTGTACGGCACCCTGCACCTGCTTTCCGGGCAGCCCGACCCGCCGCCCGCCGGCTTCATCCATCTGCCGCTGTCGCCGGCCATGGTCGCGGCCAGCGGCCTGGACCAGCCGAGCATGGACGTCGGCCTCATGGTGCGCGCGCTCGAGATCGCCCTCGGCGTCGTCGCGCGGGAGCCAGCATGACCCTGGCCAGATCGGTCCTGCTGTTCGTCCTGGCCGGGCTGTGCGAGATCGGCGGGGGCTACCTGGTGTGGCGCTGGTGGCGGGAGGGCGCGCCCTGGCTGGTCGGGCTCGCGGGCGCCGCCGTGCTGTGCTCTACGGCTTCGTGCCCACGTACCAGCCCGCGCACTTCGGCCGGGTGTACGCCGCCTACGGCGGCGTCTTCGTGGTGCTCGCCATGCTGTGGGGCTGGCGCGTGGACGGCGTCCCGGTAGACCGCTACGACGTGATCGGCGGCCTTCTGTGCCTCCTCGGCGTCGCCGTCATCATGTACTGGCCCCGCAGCGCCGCCGGCTGAGCCCCGCAGCGAGTCGCACGTCGCTCTGCCCGCCTGGCGCGCATGACCATCTGGACCATCGGCCACGGCACCCGCGCGCGCGAGGCGCTGGCGCGGCTGCTCGGGGAGCACGCCATCGCCCTGCTCGCCGACGTGCGCACGGTCCCGCGCTCGCGGCGCAACCCGCAGTTCAACCGCGAGGCGATGCCGGCGGCGCTGGCCCCCTTCGGCATCG
>JBBIIW010000009.1:0-21689 GCA_037446305.1 Candidatus Rokuibacteriota bacterium | reverse complement strand
TCGCTGTAGAGCCAGCGCGGCCCCAGCGTGTCGTGCTCGGCCTCGATGACGGCCCAGCCGGCGGCCAGGCCGCCCACCCGGAGGGATGGTCGCGCGGCGCCGGGCTCCCAGGACCAGGTGTTGCGGAACCAGAGCGTGGGCAGCAGGTGGCAGAGCGCGGGCTCCGGGCCGCGGTTGGTCACGGTGAGGCGCACCAGGATGTCATCCGGAAACGCCTTGGCGTACTCGGCCAGGACGTCGAAGTACCGGTCGTCATCGAAGACGCCGGTGTCGATCAGCTCGAACTCGGGCGCCCGCCGGTCGCGCCGGCGGTTCTCCTCCACGAGCCGGGTGTACGGGAAGGCCGCCTGGGGGTACTTGTAGAGGGCCTTCATGTAGGAGTGCGTGGGCGTCGAGTCCAGGTAGAAGTAGTACTCCTTGACGTCCTCGCCGTGGTTGCCCTCCGACCCCGTCAGGCCGAACAGCCGCTCCTTGAGGATCGGGTCGCGGCCGTTCCACAGGGCCAGGGCCAGGCAGAGACGGCCGTGGTTGTCCGAGATGCCGAGCAGGCCGTCCTCACCCCACCGGTACGCGCGGGAGCGCGCGTGGTCGTGGGGAAAGGCGTCCCAGGCCGTGCCCCAGGCGCTGTAGTCCTCGCGCACGGTTCCCCACTGCCGCTCCGCGAGATAGGGTCCCCACCGGCGCCAGTGCGCCGTGCGCTGCCGGGCCTCCTCCAGCCGCTCGGCCTCCCGGGTCGCCATCGCTGCGTCGCTCCTTTCCGGCCGGTTGCCGGCGCCGATGTGCCGGCCGTTAGACGCTGGCGGCCGGGCGGGCGGTGCGCGGCGGAGCCTTCGGGTGGGCGCGGCGGGCGGCCCAGGCGCTGGCGAGGCGGTCGAGCGACACGGCGCCGGCACCCCGCGTGAGCAGCACGAGCAGGATGGCGCCCCAGGTCAGGTGCTCCGGCCAGGCCTGGGGGAAGACGAAGAGCTGGATCGTCAGGATCATGCCGAAGAACGGCAGCGTGGCCAGGCGCGTGGCCAGGCCGAGCAGGATCAGGATCGACCCGCCCACCTCGGTGGCGGTGGCGATCATCGCCGCCAGGTCGGGCGGGAGCACGGGTACCCTGTACTCCTCGCTGAAGAGGGCCAGCGTCGTCTCCCAGCCCTGGAGCTTCTGCAGGCCGGCCCGCAGGAAGACACCGGCCAGGGCCAGGCGGCCGGCCAGCTGCACCAGCGAGAAGGGGACGCGGTCGAGCAGGCCGCCGGCCGTGGCCAGGAACCCGCCGACCGCCGAGATGGCGGCGCTGGACGTCATGGTGCTTCCTCCCGCGGTGACAGGGTGAAGGCGATGAGGGTGCCGTCCTCCAGCAGGGCCCGCAGGGCGGCGGCCAGGTCCAGACCCGGGTCGAGGCCCAGCGCGGCCGCGGCCGCCTCTTCCAGGCTTCGCCCGCCGGCCAGCGCGGCGCGGAGGGCCCAGGGCGCCGGCTCGAGCGCATCGAGGACGACCTGCTCGCCCCGCCGGCAGACCGCCAGGCGGGCGCCGCCGGCGGCCAGGTCGACCGTCGTCTCGGCGGAGTCCGGCAGGTTCGCGCGCCAGATGCGGTCCACGGGCCACGGCGATGCGAGCAGGGTCAGCGAGGGATGGACGCCGAACCGGAGCCGCGGCGCGTCGGTCGGGTCCAGGCCCTGCAGCGCGCGCGGGTCGAGGGGCACGGCGTCCGGGGCGTGGGCGGCCACGTTGATCGCCCATTCCAGGCGCGCGACATCCGGCAGGTAGGCCAGGTGAGCGCAGGGCGGGAAGCCGGCCAGGAAGTCGGCGAAGGCGGCGCCGTACTCGAAGAGGTACGGACCGGCCGGCGGGTGCCGGCGGATGTAGCGGTCGGCGGCGTAGGCGAAGAACCGCTCGTCCACGAGCCGGCGGACGACCGGGTAGGTGGCCCCGAGCACTTCCGTGAGGCTGTCCAGCACGTGATGGCGATAGATGGCCAGCCGCGCCTCGGCGCCCAGGCCGTCGTCCAGGATCGCCGTCACCGGCGCCCGGCCCGGCTCGTCCAGCAGCGCCGCGCGCATGGCGGCCTGCAGCTCACGCAGCGGGGACACCCCGAGCTCCTGCCAGCGCCGGCCGCCCCAGCCGCCCCGCGATGGCGGCCTCCTCGAGCAGCACGGCCAGCGGCGGCACGTCGGTGTCCCACTCGATCAGCGTGGGGACGGGGCCGAAGCGCTCCAGCGCCCGCGCGTAGAGGTCCCAGACCGGCCCCGCCACGCGCGAGCCGTGGTCGTCGATGAGGATCGGCCGCCCGCCGGCGTCGTTGACGCTGTGGCCGGCCAGGTGGATCTCCCCGACCGTCTCGGCCGGCAGCGCGGCCAGGTACTGCCCGGCGTCGAGGCCGAAGTTGCGGCACGTGACGTGCACGTTGGTGACGTCGCACAGGACGCCGCACCCGGTCCGGCGGGCCAGCTCGGCGAGGAACTCCGCCTCCGGGATCGTCGAGTGCCGGTACCGCAGGTAGCTGGACGGATTCTCGATCAGGAGCGGGCGGCGGAGCGCGTCCTGCGCCTGCTCGACGTGGCGGGCGACCAGGGCCAGGGTGTCCGCCGTGTACGGCAGGGGCAGCAGGTGGTTGAGGTATGCCCCGCCGACGATGCTCCAGGACAGGTGCTCGGAGACCAGGCGGGGCTGCAGGCGGTCGACCAGCGCGCGCACGCGGCGCAGGTGCCGGTGGTCGAGCCCCTCGGCGCTCCCCAGCGACAGGCCCACGCCGTGCAGGGCCACCGGGCAGTCGTGGCGCACGGTCTCGAGCTCGGCGATCGCCGGCCCGCCGCCCAGGTAGTTCTCCGCGTGGACCTCGAACCAGACGGCCGGGGGACGGCGGGCGAGGACCTCGGCCACGTGGCGGGCCCGGAGCCCGATGCCGACGTCCACGTCCGCCGCCCTCCGCCTGCTCGCGGCCATCAGGCCCTGGGCTGCAGGCTGCCGTTGACGATCTTGCCGCAGGTGCCCTTGGGCACGTAGATCCAGGCATCCCCCTGGGCGTTGCGGCGCGAGGTGCCGGCGCAGGACGAGTTCTTGGTCTCGCAGTCGTTCTGCCCCGCCTTCGCGATCCCGAAGCACTTCTCGTGGTCGTATTTCGGCATCGGGGCCGGCCCCCCCTGGGCGGCGGCGCCGAGGGCGAGGGAGAAGGCGGCGGCGACGGCGGACGCGATGAGGGCTCGGGACGCGGTCATGGCATGCTCCTTTCAGGTTCCGGCGGTCAATCGTCCGGTTCGTGCGCTTCCGACACGCGATCGGCCCCGCCCGGTGCGCCGGCCCCCCCTGGTCCGCCCGCCGTCGCTACTCGAGCGGCGCGACCTCGCAGAAGACCTTGATCGCCCCCCGGGCGCCCAGCCGGTCGAACAGCTCGCGGTAGTTCTCCAGGCCCTTCACGGGGTGCGTGAGCAGCCGCCCCAGCCACCCCGCATGCTCGGCCTCGGCCTGCGCCATGTCGCGCACGCCCAGCTCGAAGTGCTCGCGGTTGGCGTTGACGGTGCCGACCATCACCTTGTTGCCCAGGACGAACTCCAGGTTGATGCGGTCGGTCGGCACCGCCACCGTGCGGTCGCCGCCGGTCACGCTGGAGAGCACGAGCACGCCGTTCTTGCCCAGCGCCCGCATGGCCTCGAACACGATCGGCGAGTACCCGGTGGCCTCGAAGATCAGGTCGAAGGGCCCGAACGCCCGCGCCGCATCCAGGAGCGGCATGTCGGCGGTGGACTGGTACCGGGCGCCGAGGGCCTCGACGAGGTCCGCGTTCAGGGAGGGGGGCCGGTCGAGCCCGAAGGTGATCACCTGCAGGCCCCGCAGCCGGAGCACCAGCGTGGCCAGGAGCCCGATGGTCCCGGCGCCCAGGACGGCCGCCCGCCGCGGCCGCCAGACGCGGAGCCGGCGCTGGATCTCCCAGGCCTGCACGAGGCCCTTCTCGACCACCGTCAGCGGCTCCAGCAGCACGCCGACCTGACGGAGGCCCCGGGGAACCTTGACGATGAACTCGGCGTCGTCGACGTAGTACTCGGTGAGGAACCCGTGGCGCAGGGTGATGCCGCGCTCGACGTAGGCGGCATCGGTGGTCAGGTCACTGGCCCCGATGAGGTCGTAGAGGCTTCCGCCGGGCCGGCGGACGGTGGCCACGACGTAGTCGCCCACCTGGACCTCGGCGACACCGGGCCCCACGGCCTCGACCCGACCGAACCCCTCGTGGCCGAGCACCAGGACGTCCTCGCCCGGCGGCGGCGCGCCGTACTCGCCGGCGTTGATCTCCTTGTCCGTCCCGTCGACGCCGACCCGCAGGACCTTGACCAGCACGCCGCGCCCGCCGGGGATCTCGTCGAGGGCCGGCCTCGGCAGGTCGGCCAGATGGACGCTGTGCGGCTTGCCGGGAACGACGGCGACGGCCTTCATGACGCCCGCTCCCGGGCGGCCTGCCGGGCCTCGCCCGCCGACCAGAGGGCGGCCCCGAGCAGGAACACGTCCTTCAGCAGGAACCCCCCGACCCCGCTCGGAACGGGGACCGCAAACCCCGGGACGCTCTGGAACGTCCCCGGCGTCGTCACGAGGAAGCTGAGCGTTGTCAGGAAGATGCCGGCGGCGCCCAGGCTGCCCCACGCCGACAGGCGGGGCGCGAGCGGCCGGGTGGCCACCAGCGCCGCGATCAGGAGCTCGCTGAGGCCGATGGCGTTGGAGACGCCCTGCTCGGACAGGACGGCGTACAGCCACCCCATCAGCGGGCTCGAGCCCACGAGGGGCGCGATGGCCGCCGCCTCCACGGCCGTGAACTTGAAGGCGCCGAGGTAGAGCAGGATGCCCACCAGTCCGTACCTGAGGACCTGGCCGCCCGCCGCTTCGAGCCGGTCCCGGCGGGCCGCCACGCCGGCGCCGGCCGGCAGGCTGGGAACGACAGCGACATCGCTCACGTCGATCACGCTTCTCATGTCACCCCCCCTGGCCGATCGCGGCCACGTCGAGGCGAATCCGGTAGAGACCGGTCCGGGCCGTGAGGTAGAGCGTCCGCCCATCGTCGTCCCCCCAGGCCAGGTTGTGCGGGTGCTCGGGGCCCCTCAGCAGGCCCAGAGGCCTGCCGGCCGGCGAGACGATCCAGAGGCCGCCGGGGCCGGAGATGAAGACGTTGCCCCGGCGGTCCACCTCGATGCCGTCGATGGCCTCCTCGCCGGGCGCGCCGGTCAGGTCGACGAAGACCCGCCCCTCGGCCAGGGTGCCGTCGGGGCGGACCTCGTACCGCATCACGACCTTGCGCGCCGGGTCCCAGTTGCCGACGTAGAGGTATCGCTCGTCCGGCGAGAACGCCAGTCCGTTGGGGCCGGACAGGTCCTGGCTGACCAGCTTCAGCGCCCCGCCGATCAGGCAGTAGACGCCGCTGAAGGCGAGCTCGCGGCGGGGATCGTCGAAGTGCTTCGGCAGCCCGAACGGCGGATCGGTGAAGTAGAGCGCGCCGTCGGAGCGGTAGACCAGGTCGTTGGGGCTGTTCAGCCGCTTCCCCTGGTAGCGGTCGGCCAGGACCGTGAGCGCCCCGGTCCGCTCCACGCGCACGACCCGGCGGCGGCCGTGCTCGGCGATGGTGAGCCGCCCCTCGCGGTCCAGGGCGAGGCCGTTCGAGCCCGGCTGGGCGTACTCGCCGACGTCGAGGCCGGCGTACCCGCTCTTGGTCCGGTACACGGAGACCTGCCCGTCGGGCGCCCAGCGGTAGATCGTGTTGGCGTCGGGGTCGCTGAAGAGCAGGTAGCCTTCGGTCGTGGCCGTGCGGGGCACCCAGACGGGCCCCTCGGTGAAGAGGAAGCCGCCGGCCAGCTCCTCCAGGCGGGCCGAGGCCGGGACGATGTCGTCCAGCCCGGGATCCCGGCGGACGATGTCCAGCGCGACCGGCGGCGCCAGCCGGGCCTGGTCCGGCGTGTGGAAGTCCAGCGTGGCCGAGCGGACCCAGATGAAGTTCTCCGGCGGACGGGACACCGGGCCGTTCATGGCGAACACCGCCAGCTGGAAGTGCTGGCCCGGGCGGACCGAACGCCCGAGGACCACGCGGTTCGGGGCGTTGAATCCCTTGATCAGCGGACTTCCGGTCTGGCCGAGGACGATCGGCAGGCGGCCATCGACCCACACCTCCGCGTAGTCGTCGACGACGATCTCGAAGACGGCCGTCGAGCCGGTCGGGTCGAAGGCGCCGATCCGGTCGGGAATGGTGAGCCGGAGGCGGTACCAGCTGAAGCTCAGCCGGCCGTTCCCCTTGCGCGCCTGCAGCTCGGCGGCCGGCAGGACCGCCCACGCCGAGTCGTCGAAGTCGGCGGCGCCGGCGTGGGGGACGATGTCGTGGGTCCGGTTGGGCGGGCCGGACGGGCGGAGATCGGGGCCGGGGGCCCGGTGGGCCACTTCGATGATCGTGACGTCGCTGTACCGCCACTGCCCCTTGACCAGACGCATCCCCTCCTCGGTCGTCAGGTCGACGATCGCCGCCGGCCGGCTGCCCGGCGCATCCGTCGTGACCTGAGCGGCGGCGCCCGGCGGCAGCCCGGCCAGCAGCCCGGCGGCGAGCGCGACGCGCAGCCAGGGGCTCATCGGACCTTCACGACGTAGTAGTTCAGCGGCCCCTGCACCTCGGTGAACATGTGCGGGACGCCGGCTGGAACCACGATGACGTCGCCCTTGACGACCCGGCGGCGCTCGCCGCCCTCGATGGCAGAGCCGCGCAGCTCGTTCGGCTCGGTCACCCTCGCGTCGGGCACGGTGCCGCCGGTCACGGCGGTGGCCGAGCCCTCCAGGACATAGATGAGATCGGTGTCCCGCGTGTGGATCTCGGCCAGGCCGTCCACCTCCCGGTGGCTGGCGTGGACCATGGAGTTGCCCATGTTCACCAGGACCTGGCCCTTCTCGAAGCCCGCCGCGACCGTCCGGCTGTCGATGAAGATCGCCTGGCGGGAGGCGCCCGGCCCGGCCATCGCCGTCTTCAGGGTCCGGGCCGCCACGGCCCCGGCCCGCGCGATCTCCTCGTCCTGCTGGGCGCTGGCGGCGCCGCTGACGCCGACGCCGCCGACGACCTCGTCGCCCACCATGAGGGGGATCCCGCCCTGGAGCGGCGTGAAGTCGGGCAGCGCGATCATCGCCGTCCGGCCGCCCCGGATGGCCTCCTCGAACGCCCGGGTCGGCCGCCGGAACAGCGCGGCCGTCCGGGCCTTGCCGATCGCGATGGCGGCGCTGGCGGCGAAGGTGCCGTCCAGCCGCTCCACCGCCACCAGGTTGCCGCCCTCGTCGACCACGGCGATGGCCCCTCCGGGCGCCTGGAGCCGCCGGGCCTCCCCGCTGGCCGTCGCGATGACGGCGCGCGCGCCCTCCAGCGTCAACGCCTTCTTCTCGACGACCTGGGCCTCGGCCGTCGCCATCATCGTCACCGTCACTGCCGCTGCGGCCAGGCTCGTGAGCCACCTCATGACGTCGTGCCTCCTTTCTCCCAACCCACCGGGCTACTTCATCGCGATCGGACGGTCGAACGACGCCTCGCCGAGGACCACCTCCGCCCAGGCGCACCACATCTGGACCCGGGCGATGTCGGGGTTGTAGGCCGGCAGGGTGATGGAGCGGTTCACCCGGTCGTCCTTGAGCGTGAGGCGGTTCAGCAGGTACGCGTTGCCCCGGCTGTCGATGACCTGCCAGTGGGGATCGGGCGAGCCCGGGACCTGGAAGTCGCCGGACAGGGTGAGGACGTGCCGGCCGTCCCGGTGCTCGTGGGTGACGGTGCCGCCGTTCACGACCTTGCCGGTGAACGGGGTGGTCACGTCCGCGGCGCCGGCGGCGCTGGCGCCGAGGCCGAGGCAGAGGATGGCGAGGACGAGGACGAGCGAGCGACGGTGCTGACGACGGGCCATGACGGAACCCTCCTCGGTGAGCGTCGTGGATGCCATCGCCGGGGTTAGACCCGGCCTCGCCGTCCGGGTTGCGCCGGCCCGCGGATGGCGCGCGCGCACCGTGGCCGGCCGGCCCGGTGTCTGAACAGCGTGCAGGCGGCGGGCGACCCCCCTTCCTCCCCGGACGTGACGGGCCCCCGGCGCCCGGCGCTCCATCCCTGGCAGCGGCTCAGCGTGCGGCTGGCCGCGCTGTTCGCCGCCGTCACCGTGCTGGCGGTGGCGCTGGTGGGCGCGCTCACCTACGCGCGGCAGCGGCACGAGCTGCAGGACACGGTGGGCGCCCAGCTCCTCAACATCGCCCGCACGGCCGCCCTCCTGGTCGACGCCGGGCTGCACGCCGAGGTCCAGCGAGTCCCGGATGCGAGCTCGCCGGCCTACCGCCGCCTGCAGCAGACGCTGCGCGGCATCCAGGACCAGACGCTCATCCCGGGCCCGGTCCTCACGCTGGCCGGGTACGACGCGACGGCCCGGCAGGCCCGCGTCGTCGTGACCAGCCAGGGCCCGGCGCAGCCGGGCGACCGCTTCCCGGTGGCCGCCGAGGTGGCCCGGCCGCTGGCGTGGACGCTCGAGGACGGCTTCGCCCGGTTCACGCCCATCTACCGGGACGCGCGGGGGGCGTGGATGAGCGCCTTTGCGGCCATCAAGGACTCGCAGCAGCGCCCGATCGCCGTCCTCCTCATCGATTACCCGGTCGAGGTCTACCTCGACCGCCTGGCCGCGCTGCGCACGACGGTGATGCTCGCCTCGCTGGCCGGGGGCCTGGGCGCCCTGGTCGTGGGCCTGCTCTTCGCCCGCCAGGCGACCCGGCCCATCAGCGCCCTCACCGCGGGGGTCGGGCGCGTGGCGGCGGGGGATCTCTCGCAGCCGCTGCCGGTGCGCTCCCGCGACGAGGTGGGACGGCTGACCGAGGCCTTCAACGGCATGCTGGAGGGCCTGCGCCAGCGCGATTTCATCCGCAGCACGTTCGGCCGCTACGTGTCGCCCGAGGTGGCCCGGGCGCTCCTCGAGTCGCCCGAGGCGCTGCGTCTCGGGGGCGCCAAGCGGGAGGTCACGATCCTCATGTCGGATCTCCGCGGCTACACCCGGTTCGCCGAGCGCGGCGACCCCGCGGACGTCATGGCGATCCTGAACGCCTGCCTGGGCCGGCTGAGCGAGGTCATCATCGCGTACGGGGGCACGGTCAACGAGTTCATCGGCGACGCCATCTTCGCCATCTTCGGCGCCCCGCTGGCTCAGGCCGACCACGCCGAGCGGGCCGCGGCGGCGGCCCTGGCCATGCAGCAGGCCATGGCCGAGCTCAACGAGGCCCATGCGGGCCGCGGCTGGCCGCGCTTCGAGATGGGCATCGGGATCAACACGGGCGAGGCGGTGGTGGGCAACATCGGCTCCGAGCAGCGGGCCAAGTACGGCGTGGTCGGCAGCGCCGTCAACGTCGCGGCCCGCATCGAGGCGGCCACCGTGGGCGCCCAGATCCTGGTCAGCGCGGCGACCTGGGAGCGCCTCCGCGGGCTGGCCGAGGCCGGGCCGCCGATCGCCCTGCCGGTCAAGGGCCTGTCCGAGCCGCTCCAGGTCCGCGAGCTGCGGGGGCTGGGGGGCCGCTTCCATCTCCGCCGGCCGGTGAGGGACGATGACGACGCGCTCGTCGAGGTCGCCCTGCCGGTCGCCTGCTGGATCATCGAGGGCAAGCGCGTGGCCGCGGAGGCGATGTCGGGCACCGTCGTCCGGCTGGGTCGCCGCCGGCTCCACGCCCGGCTGGGCACGATGCCGGCGGCCTTCACCAACCTGCGGCTGCGCCTGACCTACCCGGTCTCCGGCCTGGACTCCCGCCACCTGTACGGCAAGGTCGTCGCCGAGGCCCCCGGGGATGGCCTGACGTGCGTCCACCTCACCTCGGTCGACCCCGCCGATGAGCGGATGATCGAGCGCCTGGTCGCCGGGGGCGGGCCATGACGCCGGCGGTGACCGGCGTCTAGCGCGGGGTCCCGGCGGCGGCGGGCTCCTCCGCGCCCAGCCGCTCCGCGATGAGCTGCTGGAAGAACCGGCGGATCGGCGGCAGGTGGGCGAACAGCGCGTCGAAGGCGTCGCGGTCCATCGCCAGCACGTCAGCCCGCGTGACGCATCGGGCCGTCGCGGTGCGCGGGCGCTGGCTCACCAGCGCGATCTCGCCGAAGCACTCGCCCGGGCCCAGCCGGCGCAGGATGACCTCGCCCTGCCCGGGCAGCGTCTGGACGATCTCGACCTGGCCGGCCACCAGGACGTACAGCCAGTCTCCGCGGTCGCCCTCGCGGAACACCGCCTGGCCGGCCTCGTAGTGCTCCCGCTGCATCGTGAAGGCGCGGTCGGTCTTGAGCTGCACCAGATCCGGCGGCAGGACGAGATCGAGCGTCCAGTCGGCGGCCACCCGGATCTTGCGGTCCAGCCCCGGCAGCTTCATCAGGTAGATCGTCCGCCAGAGCCACCAGGCCACGAAGCCGGAGAGCCGCACGCCCAGGATCTCGGCCACGGCCGAGTGGTGGCCGAGCGAGCCCATCTTGCCCAGGGCCTTGAAGGCGAAGGCCCGGCGCGGCGCCCCCCGCAGCGTGGCCACGATGTTGCGCGCCGCGCGGCGCCCCTGGCGGATGGCGTGCTGCGCGGTCGGCGGGCAGGGCTCCCCGGACCGGGCGTCGATGATCCAGGCGCAATCCCCCACCGCCCACACCCCGGGGCAGCCGGGCACCTCGAGGTCGGGGCCGACGACGATCCGGCCCCGCTCCCGGGCCACCGGCAGGGCGGCCACGACGGGGTTGGGGCCGGACGGGACCGTGCTGACCAGCGTGCGGGTCGGGATCGGCTCGCCCCGGTCGAGCAGGGCCGCCTCCGCGGTGGCGCCGACCAGCCGGGTGTCCAGGCGGATCTCGACCCCGCGCCGGGCCAGCAACTCCTGAGCGAACCGGGCGAGGCCGGGGGGCAGCTCGGGCAGGACGAGCGGCCCCGCGTGGAGCAGCACCACCCGCAGCTCATCGCGCCGGATGGTCCGGAAGCTGCGCGCCGCCGCGCGCACGAAGTCGTTCAGCTCGGCCACCGCCTCCACCCCGGAGAAGCCGCCGCCGGCCACGACGAAGGTCAGCAGGCGCCGGCGCGCCGCGGGATCGCGCTCGATGTCCGCCTCCTCCAGGACGTGGATGAGGCGGTTGCGCAGGGCCAGGGCGTCGCCGAGGTACTTGAGGGGCAGGGCGTGCTCCATGAGCCCCGGCTGGCCCGCGAAGCTCGTCACGTTGCCCAGCGCGATCACCAGATGGTCGTAGTCGAGGTGGAACTGCCCGGAGCCGAAGCCGGCGGCCGCCGTCACGCGGCGGCGGGCCAGGTCGACGTGCTCGACGGCCCGGGTGTAGAGCGCGGTGCGCGGGCACAGGCGCCGGATCGGCGAGATGGTGTCGAGGAGGCCGATGGTGCCGGAGATCACCTCCGGCAGCATGGGCTGGAAGACGAGGTAGTTGTCGCGGCTGATCAGGTGGATCTCGACGTCCGGCGCGCGTCCGACCAGTCGCTCCAGCTCCATGGCCGTGTAGACCCCGCCGAATCCGCCGCCCAGGATGACGATCCGCGTGGGGGTCATGGCCGCGGCACTCCGGCCGGCGCCAGCGCCGCCCAGGCGCGAAGCGTCTCGGCCACCGACCAGGCCTGGGCGATGCACCCTCGCGGCGCGAACGGCGCGTCGCCGTCGAAGATCTCGGCGATGGTGCCCAGCCCCTGATCGTGGAGGTGGTGGGCCAGCGGCTCCAGGAAGCTCCAGGCCAGGGCGCGGTCGCCGTGCACCGCGAAGTGCGCGAGGGCGAAGGGCCCCAGCAGCCAGGCCCAGACCGTCCCCTGGTGGTATGCGCCGTCGCGCTGCCACGGGCTGCCCTCGTACCGGCCCCGGTACTCGGGGTGACCGGGAGCCAGGCTCCGGAGGCCGGCGGAGGTGACCAGGTGCCTGGCGCAGGCCTCGACGACCTGGCGCCGGCGCGCGGGCGGCAACGGGCTGGCGGGCAGGGCGACGGCGAAGATCTGGTTCGGGCGCAGGGCGGGATCGTCGCCGGTGGGGCCGTCGATCACGTCGTGGCAGTGGCCGGCCTGGTCGTTCCAGAACCGCTCGAACGAGGCGCGCACGCGCTCGGCCAGCGCCGGCCACGGTTCGGCCGGGCGGCCCAGCCGGCGGGCGAAGGCCGCCATCGCGGTCAGGGCGTTGTACCAGAGCGCGTTGATCTCGACCGGCTTGCCGATCCGCGGCGTGACCACCAGATCGCCGACCCTGGCGTCCATCCAGGTGAGCTGCACGCCGGGCTCGCCGGCTCGCAGGAGCCCGTCGGCCGGGTCCTCGCCGATGCCGTAGCGCGTGCCCCGGCGGTGCCAGGCCATGATCGACTCGAGGACCGGGAGCAGCTCCTTGAGCAGGCCGTCGTCGCCGGTCAGGGTGTGGTAGGCGCGGATGGCCTCGACGTACCACAGCGTGGCATCGACCGTGTTGTACTCCGGGGCCGTCCCCTGATCGGGGAAGCGGTTGGGGAGCATCCCGCGGTCCACGAAGCGGGCGAACGTCCGCAGGATGCGGGCCGCCACCTCCGGCCGCCCGGTGGCCAGGGTCAGGCCGGGCAGCGCGATCATCGTGTCGCGGCCCCAGTCGCCGAACCAGTGATAGCCGGCGATGACGGACAGCCCGTCGGGATCGTCGGCGAGCGGGCGCCGCACGATGAACTGGTCGGCGGCCAGCACCAGCTGCGCGATCCAGGGCGGCGCCGAGCGCGCGGCGGGGAGGGCCGCCCGCCAGCGGGCGAGCAGGTCGCGCTCGTGGCGCTGGCGGCGGGCCCAGCCGGCGTCGGCATCGAGCGCCGGCTCGGCCTCGGCCGACAGCACGAGCGTCACCGCCTCTCCGGGGCCGAGCGTGGCCTGGAAGCGGCCGGCCAGGAGGTGATCCTCCTCGGCCGGGAGGCCGCGTTCGCGCTCCCGGGGCAGGTGGAAGTTCCGGTACCAGGCGTGGGCGGCGGTGGCGTCGGCGCCCGGGGCCAGGAGCAGGATCGGCCGCGCCCCGGGGTAGGCGAGGACGCGCAGGCCTCCGGGCACGGCGGCGACCTCCAGGCGCCAGTCGCCGCCCCGCGTGGTGCCGTGGTAGTCGCGGTAGTTGACCAGGGCATCGAGCCCGAGCCTGACCGGCCCCCGCGCCCGCCGCAGCGCGTACCGGACGAAGGTCGTGTTGGCCCCGGGCTCCATCCAGACGCGCTTCTCGAGCAGCGCGTCGGCCACCGCGTACGTCCAGACCGGGGTCGTGCCCTCGAGATGGAATCGCTCGAGCGCCCGGAAGCCATCGGGGGCGATCGCGCCGCCGGCCCATCGGTTCGCGCTCAGCGCCACCTCCCGGCCCTCGTGGGCGACCCGTTCCTCGACCTTGGCCACGAGCAGGGTGCGGCCCAGGGGGGGATCCAGCGCGGCCACCAGCAGGCCGTGGTACCGGCGGGTCAGGCTGCCGGCGACCGTGCCGGAGGCGAAGCCGCCGATCCCGTTCGTGCAGAGCCACTCCCGGCGCTCGGCCGCCTCCAGGTCGCCGGTGATCTCCCGCCCCCAGGCCAGCCCGGCGCGCGCGCCTCCGCTCATAGCATGAACGGGATGTCGGACGCGGCCGTGGGGTAGGCGAAGAGCGCCTGCTTGAGGTCGCCGGCCCGCACGCCGAACCGCATGGCGACGGCGAAGATGTTGATCAGCTCTCCGGCGTGCGGCCCCAGCAGGTGGGCCCCCAGCACCCGGTCGGTGCCATCCTCGATCAGCACCTTGTAGCCGGCCGCCGTCTCGCCGAGCCGCCGATTGTTGAACCACGCCCCGGTGGCCTCCCAGCGCACGCGGAACCGCAGCCCGTCCTCGCGGGCGCGCGCCTCGTCGTAGCCCACCGCCGCCAGCGGCGGCACGGTGAAGACCGCGCTGGGCATCGCCTCGTAGCGGGGCGTCCGGTGGTTCCCCTCCAGCAGGTTGGCGGCGACGACCTCGGCGTCCTGGGCCGCCTTCGGCGTGAGCGGCGGGCCGCTGGCCGCGGCATCGCCGGCGGCGTAGACGGCGGGGTTCGAGACGCTCTGCAAGTACCCGTTCACCACCACGCCCCGCGGCCCGCGCTTCACCCCGGCGGCGTCGAGGTCCAGGTCGTCGAGATCCGGGATCCGCCCGGCGCCGTGGACGACCAGATCCGCCTCGACTCGCCGCGGCTGGCCCTCGGTCACGGCGTGCACGACGAGCCCCCCGGCCGCGCGCTCGACGCCGCTGACCTCCGTGTTCACCTCCACCCGGGCGCCCAGCGCCCGCGTGCGCTCGACCAGGAGATCGACCAGGTCGGGGTCGAACGGCTCGAGCGGCCGCCGGCCGCGGTGCAGGATGGTGACCTGGGCGCCGGCCCGCAGGGCCACGTGGGCGAACTCGAACGAGATGTAGCCGCCCCCGACGAAGACCACCCGGGCCGGCAAGGGGTCGAGGTCGAGGAAGTCGTCGCTGGCCGCCACGTGCTCGGCCCCGGGGATGCCGAGGGGCACGGGCCGGGCGCCGGCCGCGATCAGGACCCGGCGGGCGGTCAGCCGGTCACCGTTCACCGCCAGCGAGGTGGGCCCGACGAAGCGGGCCCGTCCCCGGAGGGCCTCGATGCCGGCCCTGGCGTAGCCCTCGGCGTAGATGTCGGGCAGCGGGCCCGTCTCCGCCCGCTTGGACCGCATCAGCGCCGGCCAGTCGATGGCCACGCCGGCGGCCCGCACCCCCTTGCCCTCGAGATCCCTCGCCGCGTGCACGGCCTCCGCCGCGCTGACCAGGATCTTCTTGGGCCGGCATCCCCGCAGGGCGCAGGTGCCGCCAGGCGGCCGGGAGTCGATGACGGCGACCGTCCAGCCCCGCTCCCGACAGCGAGAGGCGGCGCCGGAGGCCACGCCGGTGCCGATGACGACGAGGTCGTACGTGCGCTCCATGCCTGCTCCTCAGGGCGCCGGCGTCGCCGCGCGGACCGGCGGGACGTCCAGCCGGCCCCGCCCGGGCCGGAGCCTCATCGCAGCCGGTCCGCGAGGTGCTCGCCCACCCGCAGGGCGTTGGCCATGATCGTCAGCGCCGGGTTCACGGCGCCGCTGGACGGAAAGAAGCTGGCGTCCACCACGTAGAGGTTGTCGACGTCGTGGGCCTTGCAGTTCACGTCAAGGGCCGAGGTGCGGGGGTCGCGCCCGAAGCGGATCGTGCCGTTCTGGTGGGCCACGCCGGCCAGGGGGATCCGTTGCCCGACGAAGAGGTTCCGGGCGAAGAGACCCTGGTGGCACTCGTGCCCGTGCACCATGCACTTCGTCTGCTGCCGCATCAGCCGCTCCAGGGCGGCGATCAGCCGCCGGTGCCCGGCCTCGTTGTTCGGGTGATAGGACAGCACGATGTCGCCCTGGCGGTCCAGCGTCACCCGGTTGTCAGGATCGGGCAGGTCCTCCGAGGTGAGCCAGAAGTCCAGCGAGTGGCGCGCCATGAGGTCCAGCGTCCACCCGGGCGCGATGGCGGGAGCGCCCGCCCTGAGCGTCTCGGCGTCGAGCTTGCCGACGAACGAGATGTGCCCCATGGGGTAGGGCCAGTCCGGGGCGCCGAGGTAGAAGTCGTTCAGGGCCAGGGTCTTCTGGAACACGGTGGGGTTCGGGCACCTCGACAGGGCCATCAGCACCGAGTTGACGTGGCCCATGTAGTGCCGGCCCACCACGCCCGAGCTGTTGGCGAGGCCGCCGGGGTGCCTCGAGTTCGCGGACCGGAGCAGGAGCGCCGCCGAGTTGATGGCGCCGGCCGCCACCACCACGATGTCGGCCGCGTAGACCTCGCGGGCGCCCTGGCGCTCCACCACGATCTGCGTCACCTCGCGTCCGCTGGGGCTGGTCTCCAGCCGCGACACCAGGGCGCCGGTCAGGAGCGTCACGTTGCCCCGCCGGAGGGCCGGGTCCACCGCCACCACCTGGGCGTCGGCCTTGGCCCCGAGCAGGCAGGGATGGCCGTCGCAGGTCGCGCAGCGGATGCAGGGGCTCGTCCGGCGGTCGCGCTCGTCCAGCATGATGCCGAGGGGGACCGGGAACGGGCGCAGCCCGAGGCGCGCCAGATCGTCGCTGAGCTGCTGGATGCGCGGCTCGTGACTCACCGGCGGGTGCGGATAGGGCGCGCTGGCCGGCGGCTCGGTGGGGTCCGAGCCCCGCAGGCCGTGAACGTGGTAGAGCTGCTCGGCCTTCGTGTAGTAGGGCTCCAGGTCCTCGTAGGCGATGGCCCAGGCCGGCGACAGCCCGCCGTGGTGGCGCAGCTGGCCGAAGTCCTCCCGGCGCAGCCGGAAGAGGGCGGCGCCGAAGAACTTGGTGTTGCCGCCGACCCAGTAGTTGGTGTGCGGGTGCAGCGCCTCGCCCGCCGGCGTGCGCCACACCTCGCGGGTCTGGTAGCGGCCCTCGACGTTCACCGCCCGGGGGCTCCAGTTCGCCTGCTCGCGGGGCACGTAGTCGCCGCGCTCCAGCAGCAGGATCCGCCTGCCGGTCGGCGCCAGCGCCCAGGCCAGGGTGCCGCCGCCGGCGCCGCTGCCGACGATGACGACGTCGTACCGAGTGCTCATCGGCTCGCCCTCCGTGTCGATCGCGCTTGGGCCTGCCCTCGCGCCTTAGACACCGCCTGCCGCCGGCGGAGGTTCACGGGCCCCAGCGCGAACCGGGCCGCGGACGGCCGGCGTCTAAGCGATCGCGATGAGCGCGGCGCTCGCGTTCGAACCGCCCCCGGGCGCCCCGGGCCGCCGGCTCGCCATGCGTGAGGTCCTGGGGCGGCACTGGCCCGAGTACGTGATGGAGGCGGCGGGCCTGGGACTGTTCATGGTCTCGGCCTGTCTCTTCGCCACGCTCCTCTATCACCCGGCCTCCCCGGCCGCGGGGACGGTGACGCACCCCCTGGCCCGCCGGGGCCTGATGGGACTGGCGATGGGGCTCACGGCGATCGGGCTGATCTATTCGCCCTGGGGCCAGCGCTCGGGCGCGCACTTCAACCCCGCGGTCACGCTGACCTTCCTGCGCCTGGGGCGCGTGGGCCGCTGGGACGCCGCCTTCTATGCGACGGCCCAGATGCTGGGCGGGGTCCTGGGCGTGGGCGTCGCCACGGTGCTGAGCCGGGGGCTCGTGGCCCACCAGGCCGTCAACTTCGCCGTGACGGTGCCGGGGCCGTGGGGCGCGGGCGCCGCCTTCCTGGGAGAGCTGGGCATCTCGGCGGGCCTGATGCTGGTCGTGCTGACGGCCTCCAACACGCCGCGCTGGAGCCGGTTCACCGGGGTGCTGGCCGGCGCCCTGGTGGCCGCCTACATCACGCTGGAAGCGCCGCTGTCGGGCATGAGCATGAACCCCGCCCGCACCCTGGCCTCCGCGGTGTCCGCCGATGTGTGGACGGCGGCCTGGATCTACCTGACGGCGCCGCCGCTCGGCATGCTGCTCGCCGCCGAGCTCCACCGCCGGACGCGCCGGCCGGTGCGCTGCGCCAAGCTGCACCACGACAACGCGCGTCGCTGCATCTTCCGCTGCGGATACGCGGCGGGCTAGGGAGGCCGCCACGCCATGCCGGCCCTGCGCCTGACCATCCCCTTCCTGGTCCTCATCCTGTCGGTGCTGGCCTCGCGTCTGCCGGCGGTCGGGCCCGCCGTCCAGCCGCTCGTGCAGGCAGTCGAGGCGGTCGGCATCACGGTCAGCGACATGGACCGCGCTGTCGACTTCTACTCCCGGGTGCTGTTCTTCGAGCGGGTCTCGGACGTCGAGGTTGGGGGGGAGGCCCTGGAGCGCCTGCAGGGGGTGCCGCAGCCCCGATGCGGGTCGTCCGCATGCGGCTGGGCCGCGAGTGGATCGAGCTCACGGAGTACCTGACGCCCCGCGGGCGGCCGGTCCCCCCCGACTCACGGAGCCACGATCGCTGGTTCCAGCACATCGCCATCGTCGTGGCGGACATGGACCAGGCCCACCTCTGGCTCCGCCGTCACCACGTCCGGCCCATCTCCCCGGCCCCGCAGCGCCTGCCCGACTGGAACCCGAATGCGGCCGGCATCCGGGCCTTCTACTTCGCCGACCCCGACGGGCACCCGCTGGAACTTCTCGAGTTCCCGCCGGACAAGGGCCAGGCCCGCTGGCATCAGCCCGGCGACCGGGTCTTCCTCGGCATCGATCACACCGCGATCGTGGTGGGCGACACCGAGGCCAGCCTGGCCTTCTACCGCGACGCGCTGGGGCTGGCCGTCGTCGGCGCCGGCGAGAACTGGGGTCCCGAGCAAGAGCGGCTCAACAACGTCCCCGGCGCCCGGCTGCGGATCACCACGCTGAGGGCCCCGGCCGGTCCAGGCATCGAGCTGCTCAAGTACCTGCGGCCCCGTGACGGCCGGCCCGCGCCCGGGGATACCCGCGCCAACGATCTGGTTCACTGGCAGACGGTGCTCACGGTGGGCGATGCGGCGATGGCGGCCCGGGCGCTGCGGTCCGGCGGCGCCCGGCTCGTCTCGCCGGTCGTGGTGGCCGCCGGCATCCCGGCCCCGCTGGGCTTCACGGCGGCCCTGCTGGTGCGGGACCCGGACGGTCACGCCCTGCAGCTGCGCGCGCGGGCGCTGCCGTGACCGCTGGCGGGGCCGGCGCCGCCAGGTGACGCGTGAGCTGCTCGCGCAGGGCCATGCGGGCCCGATGCAGACAGGACTTCACGGCGGCCACCGAGTCGCCCAGCACCTGCGCCACCTCCTCGGACGACAGCCCCTCGACATCCCGGAGCACCAGCACGGCCCGGTAACGGTCGGGCAGCCGGTCCAGCGCCCGCTGCAGCACCTCGCGCGTCTCGCGCGCGAGCAGCTCGCGCTCGGGCGTCTGGGTCCAGTCGGCGCGCAGCAGCGCGGGCTCGCCTTCACGGTGCCCGTCGGCCCGGAAGGCGGGCAGCCAGGCCTCGAGCGAGGTCTCCACCGCCTGCCGCATGCCCCGGCGCTTGTTGAGCGCCGCGTTGGCGGTGACCCGGTAGATCCAGGTGCCGAGCGCCGAGCGTCCCTCGAAGCGCTGGACGTGGCGGAAGACGCTCAGGAACACGTCCTGCGCGACCTCCTCGGCATCGGCCGCGTTGCGGGTGACGGCGAAGGCCAGGCGGTACACCCGGGCGGCGTAGCGGTCCATGAGCGCCTCGAGCGCCTGGGCATCGCCGGCCCGCAGCCCTTCCAGGAGCGCCTCGTCGGCGGGCACGTCGGCTCCCATGGCATTCACTCCTTGAGCAGCTCGGTCAGGAAGGCGGAGCAGTTGACGAGCGTGATCCCCCGATCGCCGAGGCTGCGCAGCAGGGCCACCCCCGGGCGGTCCGCGAACGAGACTCCGGCCAGGTCGAGCGTCAGCGTCGGCCCGGCGGCCAGCGCGGCTTCGCAGCAGCGTTGAAGCTCCTCCACCCAGGGGCCGACCACGCGGCCCTCGACCCGCAGGACGCGTCCCGGCCCGTCGGTCCCGGCGCTCGCGATCCGGAGCATCGCCCGGTGGGAGGGGCAAGGAGCATGCCCGGCGGGCCGCCGCCCAGGTGCCCGTCGGGATGGCTGATGCGGCCCGGCCGGCCCCGGGCGCCCCGATCGTTCGTGAGCCGCCTCCGAGGGCTCGGAGGCGGCTACGAGGACTCGGGGCGCTCCCGCCTGATGCCGAGCCGGGCCAGGCGGCTTCTGAGCGTGTTCGGGTGGAGGCCCAGGATGCGCGCCGCTCCCTTCGGCCCTTCGACCACCCACCCGGTGTGCTCGAGCACCGCGATGATGTGGGCCCGCTCGATCTCCCCGATCGTGCGCAGGCCCGCCGGCGACGCCGGCGGCGGTGCCGGCGGCCCGGCGGTCGGGCGGCCGGCCACGGGCAGCAGGTCGTCGCCCAGCTCGAACACGGGGCCCGGGGACAGGATCACGGCGCGCTCGATCACGTTCTGCAGCTCCCGGATGTTCCCGGCCCACGGGTAGCGCATCAGCCGGGCCATCGTCGACTCGGGAACGGTCGCCACCGGCCTGCCGAAGCGCCGGGCCAGCCGCGTGAGAAAGAACGTCACCAGCTGGGGGATATCGCCCCGACGGTCGCGCAGGGGCGGGACGACCAGGGGGAAGACGTCGAGCCGGTAGTAGAGGTCGGCCCGGAAGCGACCGCAGCGCACCGCGTCCTCCAGATCGCGGTTGGTGGCGGCGATGACCCGGACATCCACCTGGATGGTGCGGTTGCTGCCCACCGGCTCGAATTCCCGCTCCTGCAGCACGCGGAGCAGCTTGACCTGGGTCTCCGGGGGCAGCTCGCCGACCTCGTCCAGGAAGATGGTGCCGCCGTCGGCGACCTCGAAGCGCCCGAGGCGCCGCTCCAGCGCTCCCGTGAAGGCGCCCCGGACGTGCCCGAACAGCTCGCTCTCCGCCAGCCCGGCCGAGATCGCGCTGCAGTTGACCTTGACCAGCGGCCGCTGGCGGCGGGCGCTCCGATCGTGGATGGCCCGGGCGACCAGCTCCTTGCCGGTGCCCGTCTCGCCGACGATCAGGACCGTGGAGTCGGTCGGCGCCACCTGCTCGATCTTCCGCAGGACGCCCAGCAGGGCCGGACTGGAGCCGACCATCTCCACGAAGTTGTGCTCCCGCCCGATCTCCTCCTGCAGGTAGACGTTCTCGGCGTGCAGGCGGTTCTTGAGCTGCTCGACCTCCCGCAGCGTCTCCTGCAGCTGGCGCTCGGCCTGCAACCGCTTCAGCTCGGCGCCGGCCCGGGCCGCGAACACCTTGAGGACCCCCAGGCCGCCGGGGTCCGGCGCCACCGGGCGATCGTGCAGGACGGCCAGATGGCCGATCACCGCGCCCTCGGCATCGCAGACCGGGACGCCGGTGTAGCTCTCGGCGCCCAGCTCGGCCAGGTCGCGATCCTCGGGGAACAGCGCCTGCACGCCGGCGGCGTGGTGGACGACCTCGCCCGCCAGGACCGCCAGGCACGGGGTGGCCGAGGTGTCGTACTCGAGGCGCTCGGCGAGCCGGTCGCGCCTCCAGAACGCCAGCATCCGCGCCCGGTGGTGCCCCACGCACTCGGTGACGAAGGCGTACGGGGCCTCGAGCGCGGCCGCCAGGTGGCGCACCAGCGAGCTGAAGAAGTGCTCCCCGGTCGTGGCGGCCGTCGCTTCCACCACGGTCCGCAGCCGGTCCTCGGCCCGGCGGCGCCGGGCCATCTCCGCCTGCATCGCCTCGTAGGTCTTCATGTTGTCCACGGCCAGGGAGACCTGGTTGGCCACCTCCTGCAGGAAGGCGGCGTCGGCCTCCGAGTACTGGCCGACCGTCCGGCTGGCCACCGCCAGCACGCCCAGGGGCTCGCTCCGGGCGACGAGGGGCACGACGATGTAGGAGCGCACGCCGTCCTCGAGCGCCCGGTCCTCCATCGCGTACTCCCGGTCCCGGGCCAGGTCCCGGCGCAGCAGGGGCCGGCGGTTCTGGAAGACCCAGCCGATGTGGCTCTCGCGGGGGGACATCTCCAGCCCGACGACGAAGTAGCGCGAGGTCCAGGCCGACTCCAGGACGAAGAGACGAAGGACGTCCTTCTCCGGGTCGTGGAGGAAGATCGCGGCGCGGTCGAAGGGCACGACCTGCCGCAGGGCGCCGGCAACCGCCTGGAACAGCGCCTCCCGCGTGAGGTTGGCGATGATGGCGTTGTTGACCGCCAGCAGCGTCCGGTGGCGCTCGGCGTCGCCGGTAGCCTCGGCGGGCGGGGACGGCGCGGGCTGCATGGCGCCCGGCAATTGTACTCCCGCCGGCCGGCCGGC
>JBBIIW010000008.1:0-23685 GCA_037446305.1 Candidatus Rokuibacteriota bacterium | reverse complement strand
GGTCGCCGGCGGCGCGATCGCGGGATCACCGCCCCGCGCTGAGGTTTCGGCCCACGAAGTCTCAACCACGCACCCGCTGGAGCCCTCTTGGTCTCCGGTGTGTGCCTTCACGAATAATCCGGGCTAGTTGACGCTGAGTGATTGGTGTCGGTCAGGCGGTGAAGGCCGACAGGTACCACTCGAGCAGGGGGGGGCCCCAGAACAGTCCGATCACGCCGCCGGCGGCGAGAAACGGCCCGAAGGGGATCGGGTCCTTCCGACCGGTGCGGCCGGAGGCCAGGAGGACGACGGCGACAGCGCCACCGGCCAACACGGCGATGAGGATGGAGAGCAGCATCACTTGCCATCCGAGGAAGGCGCCCAGCATCGCAGCCAGCTTCAGGTCCCCGCCGCCCATGCCGCCCCGGCTGGCGACGATGATCGCCAGAAAGATCGTGCCGCCGGCAGCGATACCGGCCACGCTGTCCAGCCATGACACCCGGCCGGTGGCGACGCCGAGGACGAGGCCGACGACAGTTCCGGGCAGCGTGATGGCATCCGGGATCATCTGCTGTCGCAAGTCGATCCCGGTGACGGCGACGAGCAGGGCGATCAGGAGAAGCGCCAGAGGCAGCTGAGGCGTGAGGTCGAAGCGAACCGCGGCCATGCCGAAGAGCGCCCCCGTCACCGCCTCTACGACGGGATATCGCCATGAGATCCGGGTCGCGCACGCCCGACACCGGCCGCGAAGAACGGCGAAGGACAGCAGGGGGATGTTGTCGTACCACGCGATCCTGGCGCCGCACGTCGGGCAGCTCGAGCCTGGCGCGACGAGGCTCCGGTCGGCCGGCAGGCGGGCGATGACGACGTTCAGGAAGCTGCCGATGGCGAGCCCCACGAGCACGAGCCAGAGGACGAGCATCAGGGAACCTCGGTTCCCGAAACGAGGCTTGGGCGAAATACGCTCATCGGCTCTTGAAGAGTACCTGAACCCGGCGAGCCAGCGCGGGGTCGATGGTCGCCAACCGAGCGTATTCCGCCCGCGCGTCCTCATCCTGCCCCAGTGCCAGATAGGTATTGATGAGACCGAGGCGCGGTTCGGGCGATTCCGGCCGCTGGCTGATGGCTGCGCGATAGTGGGGGACAGCCTCGGCCAGCCTGCCGGTCTGGCTGAGGGCGGCGGCAAGATAAGCGTGGGCGAGCGCGTCTCCAGGAGCAATGGAGAGGGCGTGCCTGAGCGTTTCGATCGCTTCGTCATGCCGTCCCTGGTTCATGAGGGCCCAGCCGAGGGCTTTCAGCGGCTTGGCGTCCTTGGGCAGATTGGGCAGAGCCGCGCGGAGCTCGATTTCGCCGGCCACTGGCTGGCCGAGACTGACGAGAGAAAGACCGATGTTGTAGCGGGCCTTCCCATTGTCCGGGTTGATCTCCAGAACCCGAATGAACTGCTCCTGGGCCTCGCTGAATCGTCGCTGATCGTACAGCGCGACCCCCAGGTTGACGCGACAGACGATGCAGCTGGCGTCGAGGTCGAGGGCGTGGCGCCACAGCGTCTCGGAGTCCTTCCAGACCTGGAGCTGGAGCCAGGTCAGGACTCCGAGACCCGCAACGGCGATCCCCCAGGTGAGGGTGGCGGCCTTCACAAGCGCCGGGCGGACCTTGTCGCTGGCGAGGCGAAGGGTGGCGCCCGCGCCACCTCCGGCCAGGATGGCGAAGCCGAGGCAGGACAGATAGCTGTACCGATCATGCGCCAGCTGATGTCCGGAGTGGACGAGACCTGACACCGGAGCGAGCACGATGAGATAGTAAACCCACGCCGCCAGGCCGGCCGGCCAGGCCCGGCGGCATCTCCACAGGATTCCGGTCGCCGTGACGACGGTGGCGGCGCTGATCACGAATCTCGGCTCCAGTGGGTCGAGTGTCGTCGGAAGCGGGTAGAGCGGCGAGAGCCCGACCGGCAGCACCGTCTTCAGGGGGTAGAAGGCATACGCGTAGGCGGCGACCGCCAGCCGGTCGAGCCACGGAAGCCGTTCGATCGGCGTCAGGTGAGCCCCTGAGTGGACGGCGTAGAGCGCGAGCGCGGCCGTGGCGAGAGCCAGGACGAGGTATGGCAGCTTTTCCCGCAGCACGGGAATCGCCTCCCGCCATCGCCGGACACCGCCTTCCGGCGGGAGCCGACGCAGCGGATAGACGTCGAGCAGCAGGAGCACGAGCGGCAGGGTCATGACGATGGACTTCGCGCCCAGGGCCAGCGCATAGCATCCGACGGACAGCGCCAGGAGGGCTCGCCGCCGGCGCCCGCTGGACCGGACGGCGTGCAGGTAGGCGAGCGTCGTGAGGAGGAAGAGGCAGCCGGACAGAACGTCCCTCCGCTCGGTGACCCAGGCAACGGACTCGACCCTCAAAGGATGCAGCCCGAAGACCAGGGCGGCGGCCGCGGCGGCGACACTCCCGGCGGCCGGCTGCCACGGGGAGGCCAGCACCAGCAGGTGTCGCGCGACGAGGAAAAAGAGGACGACGTTGACCGCGTGCAGGACCAGATTGGTCAGGTGGTAGCCGAGCGGGTTCATGCCCCAGAGGGCGAAATCCAGACCGAAGGTGAGCCACGTGATGGGGATGTAGTGTCCGCTGAGCGTCGTCGTGAACATCCAGCGGAGCTGTGACAGGCCAAGCCCCCGAAAGTCGCGATTGCCGATCAGATTGATGTCGTCGTCCCAGTTGACGAAGTCGTGACCGAGCGCGGGGATGAAGAGGAGGAAGGCGAGGACGGACAGGGCGACGCCAAGGAGCAGGCGATGGAGCGGGGAATTCATGCGGATGGTCGAGCGGGAGAGGCAAGGGCCCCGGGCGCCAGCACTGCGCCCGGGGCCCCAGGGCTCGATCACGTGCTAGGGCACGGTGATCGTCGTGCCGTCACCCGTGGCCGAAAGAGTGAAGGTTCCGTTGGCGTTGCTGGTGTAGCCGCTCGCGTAGTCGGTCCAGCTCGGGTTGCCGCCGCCGGGCGGTGCTGGCACGGCATTCAGGAACGGGCCCGCGGTCTGGCCGGCCGAGTTGGTGGTGGCAACCGTCAGCGCGGCGAGGTCGACGGGGAGCGCTCCGTCCATGTGCGCCGAGTACATGCTGATCGCCGAGGCAATCGCTCGGAGGTCGGCCTGGACCCGCGCGATCCTGGCCCGCTGCGTGACGTTCGCGTAGAGCGGGAACGCGATCGCCGCTAGGATGCCGATGATCGCCACGACGATCATCAGCTCGATGAGGGTGAAGCCCCGCTGGTTCCCTACCTTGAATCGCTTCTTGCGCCAGAACTGGATCATGCCTTTCCCCCTTTGTGAGTCCGCGGTCGCCCGCGACGGCAGCGGACGACTGCACGGGGGATGCCAACCCTCCCGATCGCCGGTTCGCCTGAAACGTCGGGGTGTTACACGCTGATTTGCTCGGTGGACTGCCCTCGCCGCGGACTCACTCTGGCAGGGTGACTGACGAAACTCGTCACCCGGCGGGCCGGCGCAGCCAGGACTACGAATTGATAGCCCAGCAGCCGGGGGAATGTTCGTGCCGCCGCGGCGCCGGTGGCATGAACGACGGCGAGGAGGCGGCCGTGCCAACGGGCCGGCAGGACCTGGTAGAGCGGAACCGGGGTCGCCGTCTGACGCACGACCTCCAGACCGGCGTCCTGGAGCAGGCGATGCAACGAGCGCCGGGTGAAGAACCGCAGGTGCGTGCGGTCGAGGATCCCGCGGTCCGCGTACTCGAAGCGGCCGACCAGCAGATTCAGCCGCACCCAGAAATGCGCGATGTTGGGGACGGAGACGAGGACGCGGCCGTCCGGCGCCAGCGTTCGGTTGAGCATCTGGAGCACGCCGAGAGGATCCTTGAGGTGCTCGAGCACGTCCCCGTACACGATGAGATCGAAGGGCTCGCCGAGGACCGGCAACGGCTTCTCGAGATCGGCGACGACCATGCGCTCGCAGTGCGAGCTACCCTCTCGGGCCATGGTCGGATCCCCCTCGATCGCGACCACCCGCCAGCCGGCCGCGGTCAGGTGCCGGCTGAGCAGGCCGTCGGCGGCGCCGACATCGAGGGCCCGGCGCCCCCGCCCGGGACCGCTCCAGCGCAGGATGACCGAGTGGCTGCTCCAGGGATCGGCCTTGAGGGTGTAGCGGGAGGCAGCCGTCAACTCGGCGGCGACTCCTGGCGCCCGGCCGCGGCCCTGAGCTTCTGGAGCTTGTAGCGGAACTGGCGGAAGCTCAGCCCGAGCAGCTCGGCAGCGCGGGTCTGGACGCCGCCGGTGCGCTCGAGCGCCAGGCGGATGTAGCGCTGCTCGATGCCCTCCAGCACCGCGTCGAGGTTGAATGCGTCGGTGCCCAGCTCGAGAGGCATGTCGGGCAGCGGGGACGGGTGGCGCAGGCTCTGCGGGAGCTCGTCGAGCCCCAGCATCTCGCCGCTGCCCATCACCACCGCGCGCTCGATGACGTTCTCCAGTTCCCGGACGTTGCCCGGCCAGTGGTAGCGCTCGAGAAGCCCCATGGCCTCCGGGGTGACGCCGGTCACCTTCTTGCCCAGCTGGACGGACAGTTTCTGCACGAAGTGGGCGACCAGCAGCGGGATGTCCTCGCGCCGCTCGCGCAGCGGGGGGAGGTGGATGGGGATGACGTTCAGGCGGTAGAAGAGATCTTCTCGCAGGATGCCGTCGGCGACGGCCCGGGCGAGATCCCGGTTGGAGGCCGCTACCAGCCGGACGTCGACCTTGATGTCCCGCGTGTCCCCGACCCGCCGGACCTGCCGCTCCTGGATGGCGCGGAGGAGCTTGACCTGGACCGTGTGCGGCAGCTCGGTGACCTCGTCCAGGAAGAGCGTCCCGCCGTCGGCGGCCGCGAAGAGCCCCTGGGTGGTGCTGACGGCCCCGGTGAAGGCGCCCTTGAGGTGCCCGAACAGCTCGGATTCGAGCAGGGTCTCGGGGATCGCCCCGCAGTTGACCGACACGAAGGGACCGTTGCGCCGGGGACTCTCATGATGGATCGCCTGCGCGACCAGCTCCTTGCCGGTGCCGCTCTCTCCGGTGACCATCACCGTCGAGGTGCTGGCGGCGCTCTTGCGGATGGCGTCGAAGATCGCCAGCATCTTCGGGGAGCGCCCGACGAAGTTCTCGAAGCCCCGCTCGCTGCGCAGCTGCCGGCGCAGCGCGAGATTCTCCTCCTGGAGGCGCTTGCGCTCGAGCGCCTTGTCGACGGTCAGCCGCAGGGCCTCCAGGTTGAACGGCTTGGTCACGTAGTCGTAGGCGCCGAGCTTCATGGCCTGCACCGCGGTGTCGGTCGAGGCGTACGCGGTGATGACGACCACGACCGTCTCGGGCGAGCGTTCCTTCACGGTCCGGAGGACGGCCATCCCGTCCACCTTCCGCATCCGGAGATCGGTGATCACCAGATCGAAGGTCTCGCTCTGCAGTCGCTCGATGGCACGCTCCCCTCCGTCGGCCTGCTCGACGAGGTAGCCGGCCTGGCGCAGCGTGATGGCCAGGACTTCCCGCATGTTCCGCTCGTCGTCGACGACCAGCACGCGGCGCTCAGCCACGGCCCGTCCTCGCGGTGGTCACTCCTGCAGCGGGCAGCCGCAGGAGCACCGTCGTCCCGTGGCCGGGGCTGCTCCGGATGTCGACATCCCCTCCGTGCTCCTGGACGGTTCGGTGGACCAGGGCCAGCCCCAGGCCGCTGCCGCCGGGCCTCGTCGAGTAGAAGGGCTCGAGGACGTGAGGAAGATCGGCGGCGTCGATGCCCTCCCCGGTGTCGGAGACGGCGATGGTGAGGACCTCGGAGTCCGCCCAGGCCGCGACCCTCAGCTCGCCACCAGCCGGCATCGCCTGGAGGCTGTTGAGACAGAGGTTCCAGATGGCCTGTCGGACTGGCGCCCCGTCGAGCTGCCAGCACAGATCCGGGGGAAACTCCCTGACCACCTTGAGCCCCGGCGGCAGGTCCCGGTGCTCGAGAAGGAGAAGGACCTCCTCGATGAGCTCCGCCACGTTGACGGACGCGGTGACGACCGGGAGCGGGCGGGCGTAGGCGAGGAAGTTCTCGATGATCTGGTTGAGCCTCGCCGACTCCCCGGTGACGATTTCCCTCAGCCGTGCACGGTCCTGGGCGGAGACGAGATCACCGCTCAGGACCTCGATGGCCCCGGTGAGCGAGGCGAGCGGATTGCGGATCTCGTGGGCGATATTGGCTGCCATGCGCCCGAGCGTGGCCAGTCGGTCCGCCTGGCGGACCCGCCGTTCCATGTCGCGGATCTCGGAGATGTCCTCGCAGGCGGCCATCAGCCCGAGCCATCGTCCTTCGCCCGACCGCAGCGCCGAAAAGGTCAGGCGGACCGCTCGCCGGCTCCCATCCGGGCGATCGAGCGTCGTCTCGTATCGGCTGGTTCCGCGGGGATTCTCGGCGATGGCGTCCTGGATCGGTTTCAGAGCGATGGTGCTCCCGAACACCTCCGACCAGGGGCGCCCCAGCACGTCGGCCGCCGGCCGTCCCACCAGTTCCTCGGCAGCCCGGTTCAGGGCGGTCACGATGTGCATGCGATCCACCGCCACCAGCCCGGTGCCGACCGACCGCATGACCACGTCCTTGAACGCATGAAGTTCCTGCAGGTCCCGGTGCTGGCTCTCCAGCGCCTGGCGGGTCGCGCGGTACCGCTCGGCCAGGCCGCCCGCCACGATGGCGACGGCCAGGAAGGTGGCGGCGTTCAGGAACATGGTCATCAGCTCGAGGGCGGTCGCCTCCTCGATGGGCTCGAGCAGGAAGGCGACCGGTACCACCGTGCGACCGACGACAAGGCCGGTGTAGAGCAGGCTGGCCAGACCGGCAATGGCGACCGCCCGGGGCCGGGAGAGCAGCACGCTGGCGGCGGTCACCGAGAGCACGTACGTGAAGCCATAAATAGACCGCGGCCCGCCCGTGGCCGCCACGATCGCGGTCACCAGGACGACGTCGAGGATGCTGAGAAGCCAGGCCCAGTGCTCGGCATGTCTGGTCGGCTGATGCAGCAGGAGAATTCCGGACGAGACCACGGCGAGCAGCAGCGCCGCGACGAGGCTGGCTGTGCTGGAGATGGTGCCGGCCGGCAGGAACGGAGCGACGACCAGCAGGAGTTCTGCCACCCCCAGCCGCGCCCAGAGAAACAGTCGTAGCAGACGGACGTCAGGACCCGCGACACCGGGCGGCGCTTCCGTCATCCGGGCCTGTCGCTACTTGATCAGCGTGACCAGACGGAAGATCGGCAGATACATGGCGATCACGAGCCCGCCCACCACGATTCCCAGGAAGACGATCATGAGAGGTTCGAGCAACGACGTCAAAGCGCTGACGGCAGACTCGACCTCGTCATCGTAGAAATCGGCGATCTTGCCCAGCATCTGGTCCAGCGCGCCGGTGTTCTCGCCGACGCTGATCATGTGCACGACCATGGGCGGGAACACGGGTGTCGTGCGGAGCGGTTCGGACAGGTTGCGGCCGGCGGTCACCGCCGTTCGCGCCTGCAGCACCGCTTTCTCGACGACCCGGTTGCCGGCGGTCCGCGCCGTGATCCGCAAGCCTTCCAGGATGGGAACGCCGGAAGAAATCAGCGTGCCCAGGGTCCGAGTGAAGCGGGCCACGGCCACCTTCTGGATCAGCTTGCCGATCACCGGCACCTTGAGCATCATGGCGTCGATGATCTGGCTGCCTCGATCCGTCTTGTAGTACTTCCGGACGGCGAACGCGAACGCGACCATGCCGGCCAGGATCAGCAGGATGTAGCGACGGGTGAAGTCGGACATCCACAGCACGATCCGGGTGGGCAGGGGCAGGTCGGCGCCCAGGTTCTTGAACATGCTGGCGAACGTCGGGATGACGAACGTCATCATGAAGATGATGACGAGGATGGCCACCGTGATGATGGTGGCGGGGTAGACCATCGCGCTCTTCACCTTGCGCTTGAGCGCCGCTGCCTTCTCGATATACGTCGCCAGCCGCTGGAGGACCACGTCGAGCACGCCGCCCGACTCGCCGGCCTGGATCATGTTCACGAAGAGGTCGTCGAACGTCCTCGGGAACTTCCGGAAGGAGTCGGCCAGCGCTGCGCCGCCCTCGACATCCCTGGCGACCTGGGTGGTGACCTCGCGGAGAGGTTTCGACTCGCTCTGCTCGGCGAGAATGGAGAGGCACTGCGCGATGGGGAGGCCGGCGTCGATCATCGTCGAGAACTGCCGGGTATACACCGCGAGGTGCTTGTCCTTGGCCTTGCCCCCGCCGCGCTTGAGGCTGAAGCTGAAGGTCGAGGCCGGCGCGGCGGCCCTGCGCTCCTGGATGGACGTGGTGACGATCCCCCGGGCCCGGAGCATCCCGAGCGCGGCCATGCGGTCGGCCGCCTCGATCTCGCCGGCCACCGCGCCCGCCGCCGTCCGTCCGCGATAGACGTAGAGCGCCATGGCCGCCCCCTACCTCCGCGCGAAGGGCGATGCGGCTCCGCCGCTGCCGGCCGTGCCGCCGGCGGCGGCTCCGGCCTCGCTGCCGAGCAGCTGGGCCAGCTCGTCCGGGATCGTGGAGCGGTTCATCGCGTCCTCGCGCGTGATGAGGTGGCGGCGCACCAGGTCGGCCAGCGACTGGTTCATGGTCTGCATGCCGTACTTGGAGCCGGACTGGATGGCCGAGTAGATCTGGTGGATCTTCTCCTCGCGGATCAGGTTGCGGATGGCCGGGGTGGCGACCATGATCTCCATGGCCATGACCCGGCCGCCGCCGATCTTCGGGATGAGCGTCTGCGACAGCACGCCTTCCAGGACCAGTGACAGCTGGGCCCGGACCTGGGGCTGCTGCCCGGTGGGGAAGACGTCGATGATCCGGTTGATGGTCTGGGCGCAGGAGTTGGTGTGCAGGGTGCCGAAGGTCAGGTGGCCGGTCTCGGCGATCGTGATGGCCGCCGCGATCGTCTCCAGGTCGCGCATCTCGCCCACCAGCACGACGTCCGGGTCCTGGCGGAGGATGGACTTGAGCGCGTTCTTGAAGGAGTGCGTGTCGGAGAACACCTCGCGCTGGTTGACGATGCACTTCTTGTGGGGATGGACGAACTCGATCGGGTCCTCGATGGTGACGATGTGCTCGGACCGCTCGCTGTTGATCTTGTCCAGCATGGCGGCCAGCGTCGTGGACTTGCCCGAGCCGGTAGGGCCCGTCACCAGCACCAGCCCCTTCGGCCGCTCGGCCAGCTCCTGGACCACCTTGGGCAGCCCCAGCTCCTCGAACGAGCGGATCTGGTAGGGGATGACACGGATGGCGGCGCCCACGGCGCCCCGCTGGCGGTAGATGTTGGCGCGGAAGCGGGCCAGGCCCTGGATGCCGAACGAGAGGTCCAGCTCGCTCTCTTCCTCGAACTTCTGCTTCTGGCCCTCGTTCAGGACGCTGTAAGCGAGTCGCTGGGTGTCCTGGGGCGTCAGTTGCTCGAACTGCGTCAACGGCACCAGCTTGCCCGCGATGCGGATCTGCGGATAGGTGCCGCTGGTGACGTGCAGGTCCGAACCGCCACGCTCGACCAGGATCTGCAACAGGTCCGCCATCGACGCTGCCATCGTTCCTCCCTCGCTCAGTCCGCGGTGGTGACGCGGAGCACTTCCTCCACGGTGGTGACGCCCTCCAGGGCCTTCGCGAGCCCGGCCTGACGCAGGGTCCGGAGGCCCTGTTCCTGGGCCAGGGCCCGGAGGTCCCCGGGACTGGCCCCTCTGACGATCATGTCCCGGACGGCCTGGTTGACGGGCATGACTTCGTAGAGCGCCACCCGGCCTTTCAGCCCCGTGAAGTTGCAGGCCGGACATCCCCGGCCCCGCAGCAGCCGCACCCGGCCGCTCCCGGACGGCCGGTGTCCGTACGGCACGAGCGCGTCCTCGTCCGTTTCGTACGGTTCGGCGCAGGGTTGGCAAACACGACGGCCCAGGCGCTGGGCCAGCACGAGCCGGAGCGAGGAGGCCACCAGGAACGGTGCAACCCCCATGTCGAGCAGCCGGGCGACGGTGGAGGGGCAGTCGTTGGTGTGCAGGGTCGAGAGCACCAGGTGGCCGGTGAGGGCGGCCCGGACGGCGATCTGGGCGGTCTCCAGATCGCGGGTCTCGCCGACCAGGATGACGTCCGGGTCCTGCCGCAGGAAGGCCCGCAGGGCGGCGGCGAAGGTGCGGCCCACGGGCTCGTTGACCTGCACCTGGTTGACGCCCGGCAGGTTGTACTCGACCGGATCCTCGATGGTCATGATGTTGAGACCCGGACGGTTGATGGCGTGGATGGCCGAATAGAGCGTGGTCGTCTTTCCGGAGCCGGTGGGCCCGGTGATGAAGATCATCCCGTGGGGCTGGTGAATCGCCGTCCGGAAGGCGTCCAGCGCCCAGGGCTCGAAGCCGAGCTGGGCCAGGTCGAGCTTCAGGGCCTCCTGGTCCAGCAGGCGCAGGACGACCTTCTCGCCGAAGATCGTCGGCAGCGTGGACATCCGGAAGTCGACGATGCGCCGGTCGTGACGCAGCCGGATGCGGCCGTCCTGGGGCAGGCGCCGCTCGGCGATGTCCAGGCTGGCCATGATCTTGAGGCGCGAGACGAGGGCCGGCTCCGCCTTCCGGGGAAGTGACAGGAGCTCCTGCAGCACGCCGTCGACGCGGAGGCGGACCCGGCACGCCGCCTCGTACGGCTCCCAGTGGATGTCCGAGGCCCGGCGACGGATGGCCTCCGCCAGCACCCGGTTCACCAGCTTCACCACCGGCGCCTCGGCGGCCGACTCTCGCAGCTCGAGGACGTCGGCGGCGGGGCCGGCCTCCGGCTCGGACGCCTCGGCGCTGCTCACCAGCTCCTCGCCCAGCCCCACCAGCGAGCCGGGGCCGCCTGCCGCCGGCCCCTCGGTCCACCGGGCGAGCGCGCGCCCGATGGCGGCCTGCGAGGCGACGACGGGCAGCGGCTGCAGGTCGGTCACGAAGCCGATCTCGTCCAGGGCGAAGACGTTGGTGGGGTCCGCCATGGCCAGGGTCAGGGTCTGGCCCACCCTCCGGATGGGAACGACCTCGTGCTTCCGGGCCAGCGCGGGAGGAACCAGGCGGAGGACGGCGGGATCCGGGTCCACCCCGTCGAGCCGCACGGACGGGACGCCGTACTGCCGGGCGAGGAACTCGATCAGGCGGTCCTCGTCGAGGAATCGCAGCCGGACGAGGATGGAGCCGAGCCGTTCTCGACTCCGCCGCTGCTCGCTGAGGGCCTGCTGGAGCTGCTCGGAGGTCAGCAGCCCTTCGGCCAGTAAGAGATCACCGAGACGACGGTTCGCGGGCTGTCCCAGCCCGGGGCGGGCCATGACGGCCCTTTTACTGCACGCCTCCCAGCCGCTTCAATGTCTCGGTAAAGGCACGGTAGGCGTCGTCCTGATAGAGCACGAAGACGACGCGCTTGAGACTCGACTGTCCGCGCTTGAGATGGGCGACCACCTCGCTCAGCATCGCCTCGGCGCAGGCCGGAGCCGGGACCTGACCGACGCCCGTTCCCAGGGCCGGCAGGGCGATGGAGGTGATGCGGTGCTTGTCGGCCAGCGCGAGGACGGCGCGGGTCGTCCGGGCGATCTTCTCGGGGTCCGTCTTCAGATCGGGCCCCATCACGGCGCCGTGGATGACGTGCGTGGCCAGGAGATTGCCGCCGGTCGTGAGCACGGCCTCGCCGACCTCGACCGGGCCCTGCCGCATGGCCTCCTCCTCGAGGATCACGCCGCCCTTGCGCTTGAGCGCCGCGGCGACCCCGGCGCCCATGGCCAGCGTCGTGTTGGCGGCGTTCACCACCGCGTCCACGTCACGGTCGGTGATGTCGCCGCGCTCGATCGAGATCGTGGTCTGCCCGATCTTCAGCTTCATGGCTGGCCGCGCTCCCGGGCCTTGACCGCTTCCCAGGAGTCCTCGAGCTCCTCGGGGGTGACCGCCGCCACTGACTTCCCCCGGGCGGCCAGGTCGGCCTCCATCCGCGTGAACCGCTGCCGGAACTTCTCGATGCTGCAGCGCAGGACGTCCTCGGCGTCGAGGTCGGCCAGGCGCGCCACGTTGACGAGGGAGAACAGCAGATCGCCGAGTTCCTCCCGGAGCCGGGACCGGTCGCCGCTGGCCAGGGCGGCGGCCGTCTCCCGCACTTCCTCCTCCACCTTGTGCCAGGCGGCGCCGGCGTCGGGCCAGTCGAAGCGGACGCGCGAGGCCTTGCTCTGGATGCGTTGCGCCCGCAGGAGCCCCGGCAGCGCCCGGGGAACGCCGTCGACCACCGAGCGAGGCGCGCCCGCCATCGCGGCCTCGCGCTGCTTGAGTCGCTCCCACTGCGCCAGGGCCTCGCCGGCCGAGCTGACGGCCGCGTCGCCGAATACGTGGGGGTGGCGGCTCACCATCTTCTCGGTCAGCCGGGCGAGGACCTCGGCCATCCCGAACCGGCCCTGTTCGGCCGCGATCTGGCAGTGGAAGACGACCTGGAACAGCAGGTCGCCCAGCTCCTCCTGCAGGTGCCGGTCGTCGTCGCCCTCCAGGGCTTCCAGGACCTCGTACGCTTCCTCGATGAGGTAGGGTTTCAGCGAGGCAGGCGTCTGATCCCGGTCCCAGGGGCAGCCTTCCGGACCGCGGAGCCGGGCCATGATCTCCAGGAGACGCTCGAACAGGACACCGGGGGAGTCGGCCATGGTCGTCTCTGAGGGTCAAGTGATTATACAGCAGGCGTTTTTCCGTATGCTACGGTGACCGCGATGGGGGAGGCCGAATCCGATCAGGGCTTCACCGTTCGCGACCGGCGGCGCCGCACCGACGACGCCAACCCGGAGGCGCCTCGTGCACCGGAGCCTCCCCGGCCGACCACCGAGCGCCGCCCCCCGGCCAGCCCCGCCGGGGGACGCCCGGCGGCCCCGGACCGGAGCCTGGTCGGGCTCTTCATGATGCTGGCCAGCCTGGCAATGACCGCGATGGAGGGAGTCCCGGACCCGGCCACCGGCCGAGCCCGGCAAGACCTCCGGTCTGCGGCGGAGATCATCGACACGCTGACGCTCCTCCGTGAGCGGACAGAGGGCCGGCGCACGGCGGAGGAGAGCGAGGTGCTGGGCGGGGTGATCTACGAGCTGCAGATGCGGTACGTGCAGGCTACCCGCGCAGCTGGATGACGAGACGCCCGGACTCGACCCTGACAGACTCCAGCCCCGCCGGTGCCGGCGACTGAAGGAGCCCCAGGGCCCTCGGGCTGAGCACCAGCCGGTGCACGAAGCCGGGCAGCGGCACCCGGCCGATCGCGAAGCCGTCGACCTCGAAGCGGATGTCGCGGCGGGCCCCCGGCGGCAGGCGTTCCTCGACCGCCAGGCGGCCCCGGAGCCGCAACCAGATCACCCGCCGGCCCCAGCCGCCCGGGACGGCGTCGAGAACGGGGGCCAGCGGCGTTTCGGCGGCCAGTGCCAGGGCCGGCACGCGGGCGGCGAGCTGGGCCACGTTCTCGCCCAGCAGCTGCGCCGAGACACCGGCCAGGGGTAGACCGGCCAGCTCGCCCAGGTGGCGGTTCAGGAGCGCGTTGACCTCCGCCTCCGAGAGGACGACTTCCCGGGGGCCGGAGGAGCGGGACCTGGCGATCTGGGCGAGCTTTTGCTGGGCGCTGGCGGCGGCGCTGGCCGTCCACGTCGGGTCCGGGACGTCCGGTCTGGCCACCACGGCCCGGCCGAGCCAGGCCGTCCCGGCTGTCACTCCGACGGACAGCAGGACGACGAGCAGGCAGCCGCTGCAGCCCAGGCGCACCAGCGAAGCCTAGCATCCGCGCCTGCAAGGCCAGGAAAGTCAAGCGCCAATCGCCAGCCCAGGCTGCTCTCCTGACCGGTTACTTGACACGACCATACGCAGCTGATATATAACGTGCAGACTCAGATCTTGGGCCGGCAGGGAGGTCCGGCCAGACGGCAGAAAAGGAGGGCGTTCACCATGGCAATCGAGCGTTGGCGGCCGTTCTCGATGACCTCGCGCTGGGAGCCGTTCCGCGAGCTGGCTGACATCCAGCACGAGATGAACCGTCTGTTCGACAGCTTCTTCGGTCGTCCGGCCACGGTCCAGACCGGTGAGCGACTGTGGGTCCCCGTGGCAGACATGTGGGAGACGAAGGACGACCTCTACGTGAGCTTCGACCTGCCTGGCTGCCGGGAGAAGGAGATCAGCGTCACCATCACCGGCGACGTGCTCACCGTCAAGGGTGAGCGGCACTGGGACAAGGACGTCAAGGACGACAACTACCACCGCCTCGAGCGCGTCTACGGGAAGTTCGAGCGCGCCATCCCGCTGCCGGTGCCGGTGCAGGCTGACAAGGTGAAGGCCACCTTCCGTGACGGCGTGCTGGAGGTCCGGCTGCCGAAGGCGGAGGAGGTCAAGGCGAAGGAGATCAAGATCGACATCCTGTGATCTCCGCTGCGTAGGGCAGTGGTAGCGGGGACCGCGGAGGGGGCCCGTTCGGGCCCCCTCCGGCTCAGGGACAAGGGAGAGAGGACATGGCGAAGGTCATCGGTATCGACCTCGGCACGACGAACTCCGTCGTGGCGGTGGTGGAGGGCGGCAATCCGGTCGTGATCCCGAACCAGGAGGGAAGCCGGCTCACGCCCTCCGTGGTCGGCTTCACCAAGGACGGCGAGATCGTCGTGGGCCAGGTGGCCAAGCGACAGGCGATCACGAACCCGGAGAACACCGTGTTCTCCATCAAGCGGTTCATGGGTCGCCGCTACGAGGAGGTCCTGAGCGAGATCAAGCTCGTTCCCTACAAGGTCGTGAAGGCGCCCAACGGCGACGCGCGGGTCGAGATCCGGGGCAAGCAGTATGCTCCGCCGGAGATCTCCGCCATGATCCTGCGCAAGCTCAAGGAGGCCGCCGAGGCCTACCTGGGCGAGAAGGTGAGCCAGGCGGTGATCACCGTGCCCGCCTACTTCAACGACGCCCAGCGACAGGCGACCAAGGACGCCGGACGCATCGCCGGCCTGGAGGTGCTGCGGATCATCAACGAGCCGACGGCAGCCTCGCTCGCGTACGGGCTGGACAAGAAGAAGGACCAGACGATCGCCGTGTACGACCTCGGCGGCGGCACCTTCGACATCTCGATCCTGGAGATCGGCGAGGGCGTGTTCGAGGTCAAGGCCACCAACGGCGACACCCACCTGGGCGGTGATGACTTCGATCAGCGGGTGATCGACTGGATCGCGGAGGAGTTCAAGAAGGAGCACGGCATCGATCTGCGCAAGGACCGCATGGCGCTGCAGCGCCTCAAGGAGGCCGCCGAGCGCGCCAAGATCGAGCTCTCGACGGCGCTGCAGACCGAGATCAACCTGCCGTTCATCACGGCGGACGCCAGCGGGCCCAAGCACCTGGTCACCACGCTGACGCGGGCCAAGCTGGAAAGCCTGGTGGCCGACCTGATCGAGCGCACCATCGCGCCCTGCCGGCAGGCCCTCCAGGACGCCGGCAAGACGCCCCGGGACATCGACGAGGTGGTGCTGGTCGGCGGCCAGACCCGGATGCCGAAGGTCCAGGAGACCGTCAAGCAGCTGTTCGGGAAGGAGCCGCACAAGGGCGTGAACCCGGACGAGGTCGTGGCGGTCGGCGCGGCCCTGCAGGCGGCGGTGCTCACCGGGGAGGTCAAGGACCTGCTCCTGCTCGATGTCACGCCGCTGTCGCTCGGCATCGAGACGCTGGGCGGGGTGATGACGACCCTGATCCCGCGCAACACCACGATCCCGACCAAGAAGAGCGAGATCTTCACCACGGCGGCCGACAACCAGACGTCGGTGGAAGTCCACGTGCTGCAGGGTGAGCGGCCCATGGCCCGCGACAACCGGACCCTCGGCCGGTTCCACCTGGTCGGGATCCCGCCCGCGCCTCGCGGGGTGCCGCAGATCGAGGTCACCTTCGACATCGACGCCAACGGCATCCTGAACGTGTCGGCGCGGGACACCGCCACCGGCAAGCAGCAGAACATCACCATCACGGCCTCCTCCGGTCTCACCAAGGAGGAGATCGAGCGGATGGTGAAGGACGCCGAGGCGCACGCGTCGGAGGACAGCCGGCGCAAGCAGGAGATCGAGCTGCGCAACCAGACGGACTCGCTCGTCTACTCGACGGAGCGGACGCTCCGCGAGCACGGCGCCAAGCTGGGCGAGGCCGACCGCAAGGCGATCGAGGAGGCCCTGAACCAGGCCCGGGAGGCGCTCAAGAGCGAGGACATGGACCGCATCAAGCGTGCCCAGGAGGAGCTGACCCGCGCCTCTCACAAGCTGGCCGAGATCATGTACCGGGAGGCACAGGCCCAGGCCCAGGCCGGGCCGCGGCCGGAGGGGGCGGCGGCGCCCGGCGGGCCCAAGGAGGGCGAGGTCGTGGACGCCGAGTTCGAGGACCTGGGCGACAAGAAGTAAGCGAGGCGGGCCGTGCGACGCGATTACTATGCCGTGCTCGGCATCGCCGCCACGGCGGGGCCCCGGGAGATCCGGCGGGCGTACCAGCGCCTGGCGCGTCAGTACTCGCCCGACGTCAACTTCTGGGACGCTCAGGCCCGGACGCTCTTCGAGGAAATCGCGGAGGCGTACCGGGTCCTGAGCGACCCGGCGGCCCGGGCCCTGTACGACCGGTACGGGCCGCACCTGCCGGGCGCGACACTGCCCGAGGGGCGGCGCGGTGAGGACGTCCACGCCGTGGTGGACCTCTCCTTCGCCGACGCCGCCCGCGGGGTGTCGCTGGACCTCGACGTCACCCGCTTCTCGCCGTGCGGGGCCTGCCGCGCCACCGGCCGGGACGGGGCCGGGGCCTGCCGGATCTGTGAGGGCCGGGGCGTCCGGCGGGCGGTGGACAGCGTGGCCGTCAGCATCCCGGCCGGCGTCGACTCCGGCACCCAGATCCGCGTCCCCGGGGAAGGCAGCGCGGCGCCGTTCGGCGGGCCTCGCGGGGATCTGCTCGTGAGCACCCGCGTCCGCGACCACCCGTTCTTCAAGCGCCAGGGCGAGGGCGTCCACTGCGAGGTGCCGATCAGCGTCTGGGAGGCGCTGCGCGGGGCGCGCATCCAGGTGCCGACGCCGCACGGGGAGGCGGTCCTGACCGTGCCGCCGGGCACCGCGCCGGGGCAGGTGTTCCGCCTGCGCGGGCAGGGCTTGCCGAAGCTGAGCGGCGAGGGACTGGGCGACCTCTACGTCACGATCCGCGTGGAGATGCCGCCCGCGCTCGATCCCCGGACCGATGAGCTGGTGGGCGAGCTGGCCCGCCTGGCGCCGCTCGCGCCCCGGACCGGTCTCGGCCGGTACGCGGGAGGCGCGGAATGAGCGATCGCGCCCGGCCGATGTACATGATCGGCGTCGTCGCCGAAATGCTCAAGGTGCACCCCCAGACGCTGCGGTTCTACGAGAAGAAGGGGCTGCTCAAGCCGAGCCGCACCGAGGGACGGACGCGTCTGTACTCGCAGGAGGACGTGGAGGAGCTGGCCCGCCTGCTGCACCTGACCCGCGATCTGGGCGTGAATCTGGCGGGCATCGAGATCATCTTAAGAATGAGACGACGGATGCTGGAAATGCAGAAGCAGATCGAGGACCTGCTCGCCTACATCGGCGAGGAGGGCCAGGACGGCCCGCGCAGCGCTGGGCCCCGCCAGCCCCGGGAAGCGCTCGTGCGCGCGGCGGCGGGGCACCTGCAGCCCGTGGACCTGTTCTGAGCCGGCGACATTGCCAGAAAGGATCACCATTCATTGAGCATGCCTGACCCGCGAGCGCTGATCGACCGGCCGGTGCCGGACATCCTGCCCGTGCTGCCCCTGCGCGCGGCGGTGGTCTTTCCCCACGGCGTGGCGCCGCTGGCGGCGGGGCGTCCGTCGTCGGTGCGCCTGATCGAGGAGGCGGCACAGAGCGGCCGCCTGGTGGCCACCGTCATGCAGCGTGACCCCAGCGAGGAATCGCCGGGGGCCGAGGGGCTCCACCCCGTCGGCACCCTCTGCATGGTGCACCGCGTCCTGAAGCAGCCGGACGGCACCCTGCGTCTCGTCGTCCAGGGTCTGGGGCGCCTCCGCATCGTGGAGCTGGTGGAGCAGACGCCGTACCTGCGGGCGCGCGTCGAGCTGCTGGAGGAAACGGCGCCGGCCGAGCAGGACGTCGAGACCGAGGCCCTGGTCCGGAGCGCGACGTCGCTCTTCCAGAAAGTGGTCTCCCTGTCTCCGACCCTGCCCGACGAGCTGGGCAACGTGGTGGCCGCCGCCGAGGCCCCGGCCGCGGTGGCGGACCTGGTGGCCGGCTCCCTGCCGACGCTGCCCCTGGCGCTCAAGCAGGAACTGCTGGAGACGCTGGATGTCAAGGCGCGCCTGCAGAAGCTGGTGGCGGCGCTGGCCAAGGAGGCCGAGGTCCTCGAGCTGGGCTCGAAGATCCAGTCCGAGGTGCAGTCGGAGATGTCCAAGACGCAGCGGGAGTACCTGCTGCGCGAGCAGCTGAAGGCGATCCAGAAGGAGCTGGGCGAGACCGACGAGCGGACGCAGGAGATCGACGCCCTGCGGGCGCGCATCGAGCAGGCCGGCATGACGGACGAGGCGCGCAAGGAGGCGCTCCGGGAGCTGGACCGGCTCAGCAAGATGCCGCCGGCGGCGGCCGAGTACACGGTGGCCCGGACCTACCTGGACTGGCTGCTGGCCATGCCGTGGCAGCAGGAGACGCGCGACGAGATCGATATCGCCCGGGCCCGGGAGATCCTGGACGAGGATCACGAGGGGCTGTCCAAGGTCAAGGACCGCATCCTGGAGTATCTGGCCGTGAAGAAGATCCGGCCGGAGGGCAAGGACCCGATCCTGTGCTTCGTCGGCCCGCCGGGCGTCGGCAAGACCTCCCTGGGGCGCTCGATCGCCAGGGCGCTGGGCCGCAAGTTCCACCGCATCTCGCTGGGCGGCATGCGCGACGAGGCGGAGATCCGCGGCCACCGGCGCACGTACATCGGAGCCCTGCCGGGACAGATCATCCAGGGACTGCGGCGGGCCGGCACCAGGAATCCGGTGTTCATGCTCGACGAGATCGACAAGCTGGGCATGGACTTCCGGGGGGATCCGGCCTCCGCGCTGCTGGAGGTGCTCGATCCCGAGCAGAATGCGGCGTTCCGCGACCATTACCTGGACGTGGCCTTCGACCTGTCGCGCGTGCTGTTCATCACGACGGCCAACGTCATGGACACGGTGCCGGCGCCCCTGCGAGACCGGATGGAGGTCATCCACCTGGCCGGATACACGGAGGAGGAGAAGGTCCAGATCGCGCAGAAGCACCTGGTCCCGCGCCAGGCGCGGGAGCACGGCCTCGAGCCCGGGCGGGACATCAGCTTCACCCCGGAATCCCTGCGGCTGCTGGCCCGCGGCTACACGCGGGAGGCCGGGGTCCGGAACCTGGAGCGGGAGATCGCGAGCATCTGTCGGAAGGTGGCCCGGCGCCGGGCCGAGGGCCGGACCGAGCCGGTGACCGTGACCCCCGACGTGGTGACGGGGTTCCTGGGCGCGCCGCGCTTCGAGTTCGAGGAGCTGGAGGAGCGGACGCGGGTCCCCGGGGTGGTTCCGGGACTGGCCTGGACGCCGGCCGGCGGCGACCTGCTGTTCGTCGAGGCCACGCGGATGAAGGGCAAGGGGACGCTGACGCTGACCGGGCAGCTCGGCGACGTGATGAAGGAGTCGGCCCAGGCCGCGCTGTCCTGGGTCCGCTCGCACGCCGAGGCGCTGGGGCTGCCGCCCGATTTCTGGGAGACCTCGGACATCCACATCCACGTGCCGGCCGGGGCCATCCCCAAGGATGGCCCCTCGGCGGGCATCACGATGACGATGGCGCTGGTCTCGCTGCTCAGGGGAGAGGCGGTGGCGCCGGGGGTGGCGATGACGGGCGAGATCAGCCTGTCCGGGCGGGTGCTGCCGGTCGGGGGTATCAAGGAGAAGGTCCTGGCCGCGCACCGGGCCGGCGTGCAGACGATCGTCCTGCCGCGGCGGAACGAGAAGAACCTGCTCGAGGACGTCCCCGAGGACGTACGGGCCGCGCTCACCTTCCACCTCGTGGAGTCCATCGAGGACGCCCTGGCGGTCGTGTTCCCGGCCCGTTCGCGGCCCAGGGCCGTCGCCGCCGGCACGTAAGTCAAGCGCATCAGGCACCTACGGCCCCTTGAGGGCCGGCCGGGCCCTCCGCTAACATGCCTGGCATGCCGTGGTGCGCCGCGTTCATCGTGGCGGCGGTGATCGTGCTCGGCGGGCTGCCGGCGGCCGCCGAGACCTTCCGGCTCGTGGGGCCCGACGGCACGGTCCACTTCACCAACACGCCGACCGATCCGCGCTATCACCGGATGGGCATCGCCCGGAGCGGCACGGCGGCCGGATGGTTCCGGGTCCCGGACGGCAGCCTGACGCCGTACCTGGCCGAGATCCGCTTCGCCGCCGAGCGCTACGACCTGCCGGAGGCGCTGCTCTCGGCCGTCATCCGCGTGGAATCGGGGTTCAACCCCCGCGCCGTCTCCCCGAAGGGCGCCCGGGGCCTCATGCAGCTGATGCCGGAGACGGCCACGATGCTCGGGGTTCGCAACGCGTTCGATCCTCGCCAGAACATCGACGGCGGGGCCCGTCACCTCCGGGCGCTGTTGGAGCGCTTCGGGTTCGACGTGCCGCTGGCGCTGGCGGCCTACAACGCGGGGGAGCAGGCCGTGCTGGTCTACCGGGGCATTCCGCCCTACCCGGAGACGCAGGAATACGTCGCCCGCGTCCTGCAGCTCGTCAATGGCCCCGGCGCCGCGCCGCTGCCCCGGCGGACCTACCGGCGGCTGGAGGCGGACGGCACGGTCGTCTACACGAACATCCCGCCGCGCGGACGCCTCTGAGGCGGGGCCGCCCGCCCGGCTAGGGCCGGCGCCCCCAGACCAGGTCCAGGAACTTCTCGAGCAGGCCCTCGTTCACGAACGCCTCGACCGCTGCCCGGGTGGCGGCCTGGTCCATGCCCCACAGCGCGGCCCGCTTGCCGCCATCGGCCATCTGGATGAACACGCGCTGCTCGTGCGCGTAGACCAGGGGCAGGTCCTCGTAGATCTGGGCCGTGAAGCCGTTGACGCCGGGCCCGCCGACGGCGATCGCGGGAAAGAACTCGCCCAGCTCGTTGTTGACGAGCCAGACATCGGTGACCACCACGCCGGCGCGACCGTCGGTTCCTCCGGCGCGGGCGTTGATCGCCCGCTTGAGGTCGTAGGCGATCGGCCGGTCTTCCTCCTCGGGCAGGATGCCGTGACCGACGACGATCAGGACCGTGGACCGGAGGTCGAAGTACCGCGCCATCCTGCGCACATTGTCTCACGTCCCGCGATGCGCGCCGGGAGCCCGGCGTCGCGCGAACGCGGGAGGCCTCAGTCGCCCCAGACCAGGCGGGCGGTGCGGGCCACGAGCTCCAGCTTGCGCCGCTGGTCGTCGAGGCTCAGGCGATTGCCCTCCATCGTGGAGGCGAAGCCGCACTGGGGGCTCAGCGCGAGTCGCTCGAGGGGAACGAGCTTGGCCGCCTCCTCGATCCGCCGGCGCAGCTCGTCCGTGGACTCCAGCCGGGGCTTCTTGGTGGTGACCAGCCCGAGGACGACGACCCGGTCGTCCGGCACCGCCCGCAGGACCTCGAAGCCGCCCGAGCGCTCGTCGTCGTACTCCAGCAGGAAGCGCTGGGCGTGGTGACGCTGGAACACGCGGGCGATCGGCTCGTACCCGCCGCTGGCGTAGAACATCGACTGGTTGTTCCCCCGGCAGATGTGCAGACCCCAGGTGATCCCGGCCTGCTGCCCGATGACCGCGTTGTCCATCTCGATGCAGGTGTCGATGAGCCGGTCGGGATCGCTCCCCCGCTGCCGGTAACCCTCGCGCAGCGAGGGGTCCAGCAGCGCGGCGTACTGCGGCGCGTCGATCTGGATGTAGCGGCAGCCCAGGCGGATCAGCTCCGCGACCTCGCGCCGGGTGATGTCCACGATGTCGGCCAGATACGCGTCGCGCGTGGGGTAGGCGCCGGCCGACTTCCGGGGATCCCAGTAGGCGGCGGCCTGCTGGGCGCTGATGAGGGTGACCTTCGTCGCCCGGGCGGTGCGGGCCCGCAGGTAGACGAACTCCTCCGCGCACATGCTGCGGCGCCAGCGGAGGCGGTCCACCACGACCGGCCGCTTGAACACCAGCTGCTCGCCCTGCTCGTTCCGGAACGGGATGGCCCAGCCGCCGTGCCGGTCGAAGCCGTCCAGCGCCTCGATCAGGTGGCCGAAGAAGGCGTAGCGCCGCAGCTCGCCGTCGGTGATGACGTCCAGGCCGGCCTCCTCCTGCAGCCGGATGGCCTCGTCCACCGCCTGGTCCTCGAGGCGCTTGAACTCGGCCGCGCTCAGCCGGCCGGCCTCCAGCGCCGCCCGGGCCTCCTTCAGGGCCGGGGGGCGGAGAAGGCTGCCGACCACGTCGCTGCGGATCGGGGGCCCGGCCATCAGATCGGAAACCGGGGCCGGAACACGCGCCGGATCAGGTACGGATTGGCGCCCAGCCGGTAGAGCGCCTGGATGTCGCCTGCCTTCAGCGCCGCCCGCTCGTCCTCGCTGAGGTCGTGGCCGGCCAGCTCGTCGTCGCTCATGCGCTCCCGGGTGGCGTGCTGCCGGGCCACCGCGGCCAGCAGCTTGTTGAGAGGGTATGACGTCCGGATCACGGATGCATCCAGACGGTGGCGCAGCCGGTGATCCACTCCGGGACCGGCTCGTAGGCCAGGACCTCGCCCTTCCAGCCCGGCAGCGCGCCGAGCAGGGCGATCCAGTTGCGGAGCTCCTGGCCCCCGTTGCCGGCGTCGCGCTCGATCTCGGCCCAGCCCAGGCCGACCAGGGACTCGGCGTCCCCGCGCGCCACCCGGTCGAGGACCCAGCGGTCGAACTCGGGATTGATGCGGCCGGTCTCCGGCGTGCCGACCCAGTGCGAGATGCCGCCGGTGGCGAGCACCGCCACGCGCTCGGTGGCCGGCCGGGAGCGGATGAAGGCGCCGACCAGGGCGCCGACCGCGTGACAGCGCCGCGGCGTCGGCAGGGGAGGCGCCGCGCAGTTGGTGTAGACGGGGACCACCGGCACGTCGGCCTCCGGGGTGAGGAAATGCAGCGGGACGGAGAGCTCGTCCCAGCTCTCGATCTCGTACGAGTACGCGAAGTCCACGCCGCCCGCCAGGCCGGCCTCGAGCAGCGCCATCGCCCACTCCGGGGCGCCGGGCACCTTCCGCGGCGGGATGCGCATCAGCCGGGCGCTGCCCGGGCCCGGCGCCTCGTACGCCGGCGCCAGGCCGACGCAGAAGGCGGGCATGTTGCTGTACGAGAAGTTCTGGACGTGATCGTTGACGAACGCGACCAGGATATCCGGCCGGCCGGCGGCGAGCCGGCGGCGCAGCTCGTGGAAGCCGGCGTACAGGCGGTCGCGCTGCTCGGGCCGGGCGATGTCCGGCCGGCCCGTGATCAGCGGAGCGTGCGACGCGAGCGCAGCGGCGACGATCTGGGCCATCGGGCCTCCCGGCCTGCCAACTTCATCATCGCCTCGCCGCGGTGTCAAGGCGAGCGGTCCCGCGACGGGCGGCCGGCGCTCTGGTAGGGTGCGGGGTGTGGGACGGCCGGCGCATGACCCTGCTCTCCCGGGGCCGCGGGCGCTCTCGCGGCGCGCGGTGCTGGCGCTGATGGCCGCCGCCGCGGCC